>JAJYYD010000041.1 GCA_021801305.1 Thermoplasmata archaeon | reverse complement strand
GGGCACGTTCCTTCATGCGGGGGAATGGCTTTCCATGACCTGGAAAAACACGGGCCACATCAAGCTTCAGGGTTTCCCCCAGACTCTGCATATAAAGCCCCAGCATATCCGTATCCCTGTCATAGAAGCTTATGTTTGGCGTGATACGCTCAAGTATATGGTCTCCGGTGAACAGGAATTTGTTATTTTTCATGTAAAAACATGTTGAACCGGGAGAATGTCCCGGGGTACTTACAAATTTTATGTCCCCGAACTCCCCTCCCGGAATTGAGGAAAGGTCCTCAATGTCAAGGCTCCTGTAATTTTCAAGTTCCATGACAACAGGGTGATTCTCGCCGAATTTCTGCAAATACGATTCCGGCACACCGTTTATCCTGAGAAAATCTATAAGCTCAGTAAGGAAACCGCTGGGGTTTTCCTGAATTGATTTTACACGAACCAGGTCCTCATACCCCATGTATACCGGTATTGAGTAATCCTCGTGCATTTTCTGGGCCCCTCCAAGGTGGTCAATGTGCAGGTGAGTCAGGAATATTGCGTCCAGGTCATCCACCCTTACATCCCTCTGGAGGAGAAAACTTTCGGTTCCCGGATCCATTCCTGTATCTATGAGGACATTTTTTCCACCTGTGTTCACGTGGTATATGGTCGAGGTCTTGAGAGCCCTTATGTTGATCGGTATTTCAATATCTTCCACTTTTTCAGCCAATGTTTTCACTATTCCTGGTGTGCAGGATAATTTCATAATCCTTTATAATAGGCTCTTCAGTGGTGTTAACAACACACAGCTAACCGCGAAACAGGAACCAGTAAATAAGTTTAGTTTCAAATGCGCCTGAAGCCTGAAACCAGGAGGATATCATTCACGACCCCGGATGCAGTTTCTATTGGGCCGTCCCTGAGGCCGGCAACAAAGATATCCCCGTTAAAGCCGGTTTTCATGACATATCCAAGCGACTGGGGTTTGAGCGTTATCAGAGGATCCTCCCTGTCAAGTGTTTCCAGCAGGGATCCGGCTTTTATTTTTCCTTCAGAGATACCGACGCTTGCAACTATCCTCTGATCCCCCTTAACACCATCAAAACTTGTATTCTCATTGACGCCCTGATACTTTATATCATTAAGTGTAAGCGATGAACCAAAAAGGGAGTTCGCCAGGATTACGGTCTTTCTTGCTGAATCAATTCCATCTGTATCATCCCTGAAATTTGCCTCGACTATCCCCAGTTTTGAGGCCTCGTCAAGAGCCTGGTTGAAATCCATTCCGGATTTCATCTTACGCAGGACATAATTCACGGTGGAGCTGACAATGCCGTGAAAGTCAAGCACTGCTGAAGGCAAAAGGCAGTAATCCCTGAGATTGAAAAGGGGAACGCCTCCTGCAACAGTTGATTCATACCTTATCTCCTTTCCTGAGGATGCGGATCCGTTCATGATCTCTTTCCAGAAGAAAGAAAGTGGAGCCTTGTTTGCGGTAACAACATGCTTGCCGAGTGAAAATGAATCCATGTATAGATCCCTTCCTGCCTTTCCGTCCCTGGTGGCAGGCGACACATCCACGATTATATCTGATTTCAGGGAAAGAACATCATCTGTGCTCATCTTTGAATAACCAGACCTGAATATGTCTCCATGTTCCTTTGCATTGAGTACCTTTGCAGGATTTACTCCCTGGGCGTCAAAAACGGTTCCTCTCGAGTCTGATACGCTCAGGATCCTGAATTCTTCCTTCAGCTGCCCCTGTTCCTTCATGCCCTGTATTATTGAAAGAATGCCTTTTCCGACATTCCCCGCCCCTATTATTGAAACTCTGGTCTCTTTCATGGATCAGTTCGCCTGTTCTTCGTCGTCCAGGTCTTCCCCTTCCATTACACGGGAGACAACTGCAACCCTGTCGTCGTCATCCAGTCCTATGAGCTTTACACCTGACGTGACACGAGACAGCACCTTGATATCCTTCACCTTTAGCCTTATGGTTTTCTCGTTCTTTGTGATGATTATTATGTCATCCCCGTCAGCAACAGGCAGAGCCTTGATTATGTTACCTGTCCTGTCCGTTTTCTTGAAGATCAGTACGCCTCCGGTTCCCCTGTGGTGAACCGGGAAGCTCGTTATATCGGTTCTTTTTCCAAGCCCAAGCTCGGAAACGCTCAGGATCATCTCATTTTCGTTGATTGCGAAGCTGGAAATGATGATCTCATTCTCCCTGAGCCTCATTGCCCTTACGCCTCTTGATCCTCTACCGGTAACCCTTACTTCCCTTGTGTCGAAAAGTGCAACCTTCCCTGAGTTGGAGACCACCACTATCCTTGCATCTCCGTCAAGGTGCTCCACTGAAAGAACTTCGTCGTCCTCTTCAAGATTTATGATCTTTAGGCCGTTTGATCTCATGCTGAGCAGCTGCTTTCCGGGTGTTCTCTTGACATAACCCTGTCTTGTAACAATGGCAAGTATTGAATCCTCATTGTCTGTCCCCTTGACTATCTGCTTTATCTTTTCCCCCTCGTTGAGAGGCAGAAGGGCTTCGGCAGCAGTACCAACAGATTTCCTGGATTTCTTCTCGATTTCATACGCCTTTGTCTTGATGACTCTTCCTGTATTTGTAAAGAAGTATATCTCATCATGGGAGCTGCAGTTAAGTATGCTCTTTATGCTGTCTTCCTTCCTGGACGGGGTTATAATGCCTTTTCCTCCCCTTTTCTGGGCCCTGTACTCTTCCAGTGATACTCTCTTGAGAAGGCTGTTTTCACTGAGAATTATGACAGAGTCCTCTTCCGGAATTAGGTCTTCTATGGATCTGCCCTTAAGCTCCTTGTAAACGATCTTTGTCCTTCTCTTGTCTCCGTACTTCTTCTCCACATCATCAAGTTCCTTCTTGATAATTGATCTTCTTACTGATTCGTCCGCAATTATGGTCTCGAGTTCCTTGATTCTTGCCATTACCTCCTTGAGATCAGAAAGGACCTTGTCAACTTCCATCGAGGTTAATCTCTGCAGCCTCAGGTCCAGTATTGCGTTTGCCTGCTTTTCTGTAAGTTCGAGGCTTTTGCAAAGTTTTTCTCTGGCTTCAGCCGGTTCCTTTGACTTCCTGATCAGGTCAATGACCATGTCAATTTTGTCCAGGGCTTTTGTGAGTCCCTCGAGAATATGCGCTCTGTCCTTCTGCTTGGTAAGATCAAAATTTGACCTTTTTACTATGACATCAAGACGGTTGTCGATATAATACTGTATCATGCTGGCCAGGTTGAGCACTTTTGGCTCATTCTCCACAAGCACCAGGTTTATTATGCCTATTGAGGTCTCAAGTTCCGAGTGTTCATACAACTGGTTCAGTATGAGATTCCTCATGTCGTTGTCCCTCACCTTTACCACAATACGCATCCCTTTCCTGTCGCTCTCATCACGGATGTCAGTGATTCCCTTTATGACCTCGTTCTTGACCTGGTCTGCAATGTTCTGCACAAAGACGGATTTATTGACACCATAGGGGAGGCTTTTTATGATGATCCTTTTTTCCTCGTTCAGGTCCACTTCCCCCTGGCAGATGACCTTTCCTCTTCCCGTGGAATAGGCATCGGCAAGTTCATTGGTGTAGTATGCAATTCCTCCACCCGGAAAATCGGGACCCTTGATGAATTTCAGGAGTTCCGCAACAGTGCTGTCCGGATTGTCGACCTTATGCTTTATGGCCCTGGCAACTTCCACGAGATTGTGCGGAACCATGTTTGTTGCCATACCGACAGCTATTCCTGATGCACCGTTTATGAGGAGGTTTGGAATCTTTCCCGGCAGGTTCACAGGCTCCATGAGGGAACCGTCAAAATTCTGCCGGAATTCAACTGTCTCCTTGTCCAGATCCTCCGTTATCTCTTCTGAGATACGGGCCATTCTTGCCTCAGTGTATCTCATGGCTGCGGGTGAATCCCCGTCAATGGAACCGAAATTCCCCTGCCCATCAATCAATGGATATCTCAGGGAAAAATCCTGGGCCATTCTTGCAAGGGCCTCATATATGGATGAATCACCATGCGGGTGATACTTACCCATGGTTTCCCCTATTATTCTTGCGCACTTCTTGTATGGCTTGTCATGAGTAAAGCCAAGTTCGTTCATCGCGTACAGTATTCTTCTCTGAACCGGCTTCAGGCCATCCTTTATGTCAGGTATGGCTCTGCTGACGATTACACTCATTGCATATTCCAGATATGATTTCTTGATTTCGTTCTCTATGGATCTTTTTTCCATTCATTCACCTTATAAATCGATATTTTCAACTGTCTTGGCATTCTCTTCTATGAATCTTTTCCTGGGCTCAACCTTTTCACCCATCAGTATTGAGAAAAGACGATCCGCATATGCAGCATCCTCTATGGACACCTGCACAAGCTTCCTTGTCTCCGGATTCATTGTTGTGTCCCATAGCTGGGTTGTGTTCATCTCCCCGAGACCCTTGAACCTCTGGATCAGAACATTTCCGCCAAATGATTTTGATACGCTGTCCAGCTCCTTTTCTGTATAGACATATGCCACCTTTTCCCCCTTCTGCGCCCTGAAAAGAGGCGGCTGCGCAAAATATATGTTCCCGTTTGTGACAAGCTCCCTTGCATACCTGTAGAAGAATGTGAGCAGAAGCGTCCTTATGTGCGCCCCGTCAACATCAGCATCCGTCATGATCACTATCTTTCCGTACCTCAATTTTGTGACGTCTATGTCTTCCTTTATACCGGTACCAACTGCTGTTATAAGGTCCCTTATAACCTGGTTGCTGAGCGTCTTGATGTCCGATGATTTCTCAACGTTAAGTATTTTTCCCCTGAGGGGAAGTACCGCCTGGAACTCGCGGTCCCTTGCCTGTTTTGCCGATCCACCTGCAGAGTCTCCCTCCACCAGGTAGAGTTCCGATCTCTCTGTATCATTGGTGGAGCAATCCGCCAGTTTTCCAGGGAGTCCTCCCCCTTCCAGCGCAGATTTCCTTCTGACAAGTTCCCTGGCACGCCTGGATGCTTCACGTGCAGCAGCTGCAGCTACTGCCCTTTTCACGATCTGTTCTGATATATGGGGATTTGATTCCAGGTACATCTTCATGAAACTTTCAACTGATGACTGAACTGCGCCCCTCACATCGCTATTGCCCAGTTTTGACTTGGTCTGGCCTTCGAACTGCGGTTCGGGAATTTTAACATGAAGAACTGCCACAAGACCCTCACGAACATCCTCACCTGACAGCCCTTCAATTCCCTTGAGCAGGTTCTTTGTCTTCGCGTAATCCTGTATTGCCCTGGAGAGACCTCCCCTGAATCCTGCCACATGAGTTCCGCCCTCAAGCGTGCTTATATTATTGACGAAACTCTGCATAATTTCAGATACCCCTGTATTGTACTGAAGTGCATATTCTATAACATAATCGCCCTGTTTCTCCATATTGTAAATTGGTTCCTTATGAACCGTGTTGTATCCCTCACCGAGATATTTTACAAACTCCGATAGGCCACCCTTGAAGCTTAAAACTTCCTTTTTTCCAGTCCTTTGGTCATCAATTGTTATTGAGACCTGGGAATTAAGGAAAGCCAGGTCCCTCATTCTCTCAAGAAGAGTGCCATAAGATACGTCAACTGTTTCGAATATTTCAGGATCCGGAAGGAACGTCATCATTGTCCCATGTTCTGTGTTCAGGTGAAATTCCACGTGGGAAAGGATTTCAGGGCGGTTCTTCTGGAATTCTGACAGTGACATTTCCTTGAGCCCTGATTCAGGTACACCTTTCAGGAATTGCTCGTAATATATCTTTCCTGATTTCTTCACCACAGCCACAAGTATGCTGGACAGAGCGTTCACCACGTGAACACCCACGCCATGGAGCCCTCCTGTTATCTTGTAGACCTTCTTGTCGAATTTTGCTCCGCTGTGAAGCTCAGTTAGAACTATCTCCAGGCCCGGTCTCTTGTATTTTGGATGGATATCAACGGGGATACCTCTCCCGTCATCTTCAACTGTTATC
The DNA here is from genome assembly GCA_021801305.1 of Thermoplasmata archaeon. Classification (GTDB taxonomy): domain Archaea; phylum Thermoplasmatota; class Thermoplasmata; order Thermoplasmatales; family Thermoplasmataceae; genus Oxyplasma. The sequence continues at coordinate 3,690 of JAJYYD010000041.1, read as the reverse complement.
CAGCCATTGCCGTGAATAGTGAGATATATGTTTGAACAGAAACCGGCCACGGACTCGTCTATACTGTTATCAATGACCTCGTAGACCAGATGGTGCAGACCCCTCTCATCAGTTGACCCGATGTACATGCCCGGAACTTTTCTTACAGCTTTCAGACCTTCCAGAATTTGAATCTGTGATGAATTATAATCTTCCATGATGTTACCCTTTTCCTAATAATTTCTTAACCTTCCCCTATCTTAAGTTGTATAATAATTATTGCTCCCTGTTTGGTTTTTTCGCTTAAATTCAAAAGGAAGTGTAATAAAGTTTGTGATCAATTGTTACCAGTCTCGGGCAAGTCTTCCGGTAACCCTCTTAAGCAAGTTCAGCATGGGAGTTATGTGAAAATTTCACCCAGGAAGATACTTACCCTCATCATTGTTGCAATGTTCCTCTTTTCAGCAGTATTTGTCATAATACTTGTAATTTGAATCTATGCATTTAATTGGACAAGCAGGCTTTTTTCAGAAATCTCTCCTTACCACTATGTGCAGTTCATTTCCTTTTTCCTCGAAACTCACAACCTTTAATTTTGAGTTCTTTGCCAGGCTTTCAAAAACGTTCCTTTCGTATGGGAATTTCTCCCTGAGCACCATTATCCTTGCATCCTGACCGGGATCCAGCTGGAAATAGAGACCTTTAATTACGCTTTTTATGTAGTTGAATGGATCTCCACCGCATGTTATATTTCTATGATCTTCCTCTATCATAATCCCACAATACAGTATATTTTACGAGTATTTTAGTATATTACAAACTGAACCAGCTGAAATATAACCAAGCTGAAGATATTGCAAAGAAATGAGTACAATAGATTTTTAAGTCAGGCATACATTGTCCACTATGTCAAGATTTTACTTCAAATGCTCAGATATAGGTTACCAGTGCAGTTTTGAGACAAACGCAGCAACCGAGAAGGATATACTACCAAAAATAAAAATGCACCACAAATACGCACACGGGTTCAAGGAGATACCGGACGATGTTATGGCGAAAATTACAAGCGCCATACATGAGCAATAATTTCAAGAATCGGGCTGATTGACAATGTTTAACCGAATACCAACCGTACTTATGAGTCAGGAGATTATTGACAAGTGTTTTTCAAGGGCTTCCAAGATTGAGGAGCCTTATCAGCTGAAAGTTGAGGAAAAGATACGGAAAGAGATAATAGACAGGATTTCCACCATTGAAAGCATATCATGTGGTCACCTTGACAAGCTTGTGAAAAAGTTTCCCAAGATAGAGGATGTCCATCCCTTTTACCGTGACCTGCTGGATTTGCTGTTTGACATTGATCATTATAAAATAAGCCTGTATAAAATGAGCGAAACTTCAATCAACATAGTAAAATTTTCAACAATTTATATCAGAAAGGCAAAAGGGGCGCAAAAGGCAGAGGATCTCAACAAGATAATGAGGGCATTTTACGGGAGATTTTCATCGCTGATCAATGACCTCAAGAAAGATCTTGAGTTTCTAAGGGAATGCAGGGACTATATGTCGAGGATTCCAACAATTGATACCAGGGTTCTCACCTTCATCATCTCCGGAATGCCGAACGTGGGAAAGAGTTCCCTTATCAGGTCCATAACCAATACGAATCCAAAGGTTGCCCAGTATCCGTTCACTACTCAGTCAATACATGTTGGTGTCCTGGATATGGACAATGAAAGGTTCCAGCTGGTGGATACCCCTGGAATACTTGACCGACCAATGGAAGAGAGAAACGAGATGGAAATCAAGGCCATTATGGCTTTGAAACATATAGACGGCATAATCATGTTCCTGTTTGACTATTCGGAAAGTTCCGGTTATTCTGTCCAGGACCAGGAAAGGCTCTATGATGAGATTGTAAGGACTTTCAGGAAACCCATAATAAGGGTGCAGGCAAAGAGCGATCTCGGTCCTGATATCCGTGAAAAAATTGCCATATCAACCATGACTGGAGATGGACTTGAAGACCTGAAAAGGAAAATGTTTGAGTTCAGGGTGATACACAGTGCTTACTGAAGCCGATATAAGAAAGATTGCAATAAAAAATGCATACGATCATGAAGGCAGGGCAGAAGTTGGATCTGTCATGAGCAGGATACTTGGTTCTTATCCTGAAGCAAGAAAAGATGCATCTTCCATTTCAAAACAGGTCTCTGTCATTGTGAAAGAGATTAATTCAATGGGCAGTGAGAAGATCATTTCAGTTGTTGCAAAGGAATACCCGGAATTCATGGTCAAGGTTGTAAAGAAACAGGAACACAGACTCCCGGACCTGAGAAATGTTGGGAAAAGAGTTGTCATGAGAATGGCGCCGTCACCATCCGGGCCTCTCCATATCGGCCACTCCAGGATGTCAATACTCAATGACGAATACGTGAAAAGGTATGGGGGGGAACTGGTTCTGAGGATAGAGGATACCAATCCTGAAAACATTGATCCAATAGCTTACGAACAGATTCCAAGGGATCTTGAATGGCTGGGGGTAAATGTCACACAGACTGTCATACAGTCTGACCGCATGGAGATTTATTATGACCAGGCGAGAACGCTCATAAATTCCGGTAATGCCTACGTATGTTTCTGTAAACAGGAGGAATTCAGAAAATTAAAACTGAAGTCAGAAGCCTGCCCCCACAGAAATTCAGGTCCTCAGGAAAACGCGGAATCATTTGAAAAGATTATTCATGGTGGATTTGACAGGGGAACTGCAACCCTGGTTATTAAAACAGATTTAAGTCATCCAAATCCTTCAATCAGGGACTGGATAGCTTTCAGGATCGTTGATACACCACACCCGAGGACTGGAAGAAAATACAGATTTTATCCCATGATGAATTTCAGCGTTGCAGTTGATGACCATTTACTTGGGCTCACCCACGTGATAAGGGGAAAGGATCACGTTAACAACACGGAGAAGCAGAAATACATCTTTGAATATAATAAATGGAAGCTTCCTGAATACTATCATTATGGCCTTATAAACATACCGGACACAGTGCTCAAGACCTCAATAATCAAGAAGGGGATTGTAAGCGGTGAATATTCGGGCTGGGATGACATAAGGCTCGGAACTCTCATGGCCTTGAAGAAAAGAGGATATGCTCCAGAAACTTTCAGGCGTTACTGGATTGAGTCGGGAATGAGGGAAATTGATGCCGAATTTTCATGGGATATTTTCAACTCCATGAACAAGGAGAATGTTGACAAGGATGCGAAGAGATTCTTCTTTGTGCGCGATCCTGTAGAGATTAGGCTGGACAATGTATCACCCATGATATCTAAAATCCCTTATCATCCGGGGAACCCGGACACTGATTACAGGGAATATGAAATTGGCAGCAGTGCATCCATTTTTGTCGATTCTGCGGACTGGAACGGTCTGGAAGATGGAAAAAGTATAAGGATCAAGGATCTGTGTGATCTTGAGAAGAAGGGAAATAAAGGGAAAGTTCTTTCCATCAAGCCCGGCAAGGAAAAACTGAAAATTATACACTGGGCACCGCAGGGATCCTTGAAATTCAGGATTTTCAAGCCAGACGGAACTGTGGACGAAGGTGTTTCAGAACCACTAATATCATCTTACAGAGGCGTGGCCCAGTTAGAGAGATACGGTTACGCAAATGTTAACGGTGAAACCGGAACCGGCTATTT
>JAJYYD010000092.1 GCA_021801305.1 Thermoplasmata archaeon | reverse complement strand
TCCTGGTCAATCTTCTATGTTTGCTTTTTCACCTAAGGCCTTTTTAATAAGTTCCTTGTAACTATTGAATGTTTCATCATCAAGCTTTGCCGTTTTCTCATAATTGTTATGCATAAGATTATACTCCATTTTACCTTCTTTTGATAATATGATCAATTTTGGCAGATGAAGATGTTTTCCCTGCCTTAAGGTGATTTCAGTGATGCCTGCATAATCAACCTCCCTGAATTCTGGTGGTTGCCTGGAAATTTCCGAGTCTATATCATCCTCTATTTTTTTACCATTGTAGATGGATTGATCTATAATTTCTTTGTAAACCTGTTTCGAATCAGCCATGTAGGCATAATTTTGTGTCGGCCCGGGGAGCATTGTCAGCGGATCTGACATAAGATACTGCCTCATCTCTTTCCTCAAATCCTTTTTATCGAACAGATCAAAAATGAGAATTGAATCTTCAGTAAAAACAAGATGATGGACAAATGTAATCTTATCGCGCTTCCATGCGTTATCGATTGATCCTAGAACAGAAACCATAATACTTTAATGACCAATATTATATAATTATTGCTTTGTATAGTAAGAATTCAGCCATCTGATGTCATTCTGGACTATACTAGAATAGAAGTTTTCATTTCTTTTTAGCTGGATGAAGGATGCTGTTGACCCCTGTGAAGTCATTTCCCCTTTCCAATTTGATTTTTCATATACGTTTCTGCATGAGGTTTTTTATCTGATTTTTTACTGAATAAGGATATGTGCATTTCTGTATTGCATATGCCAAACAATTGAGATTATCGGAATACTTCCACTTTACCTTGTGTCAATATTATTATATGACGATTTTAGATAAATCCTTCGGGAATTGAACTTTCGGGAAGAGGCCGGGACCGGGAATTGAACCCGGGTCCGGGGATCCACAGTCCCCAAGGATGCCCACTACCCCACCCCGGCCATTTACTGACGGAAATTAGAAGGACCTTAATTATTATTTCGTGGTTTACTGTGTACTGGTCCTGCACTTCAGTTCGAATATCACTGAGGGGATAACTGAATAATCCGATGTATGGTGTGCATAGATCCTCGGGACACGTATTCCCATCCTGTCAATCCGCAACACTGTCGCATTTTTACCGTAAAACTTTGAAACAAACTCAACTCCCTTAAGGTTGTGTATGGCATAAATCTTGTTGCCGATCTCAAGTGCCTTTTCCATGAAGGGCCTGTCCGCTGCTTTTACAACTGAACCAAATGGAGGATTCATTATCACGGTGTCAAAATGGCCGGTCACGTCCGAAACGTCCATTTCCATGAATTTTATTCCAGTTCCTTCGCCGTTTATCCTGGCAATCCTGATCTGCTCCGGATCTATGTCTATTCCAAGCACATTTTCTGCTCCAAGAACATTTGCCCCTATGGCGAATATACCATTTCCCGTTCCAAGATCAACGACACTCTTTCCTGCAATGTCCCCTGACATGAATGCATTGAACAGAACAGTAGCTGCCGTTTCAGCGTCCGTAGGATACTGTTCGAGGTCATTCCTGTAGATGACTGAATGTTCCAAATTCTGTAAAAAAATAGCCAGATCTTTTCTTCCCTTTATTACCTTCATCTTATTGCTGTGAACTGCTTCCCACTGCAAGATTGACTACATCGTTGGCCATTCTTTTTGAATCGTTCGGTGTCTCTCCCCTGTTCAGGAAGATCTTCTCGATTTTCCTGATGGCCCTCTGTTTCTTCCAGGTACCTTTCTCATGGGCTGCCAGCACAATATATTCTGCAATTTCCCTGTCAACACTGATGCCAAACCTTTCCCGAATCTTGATCTGCCATACTGGAACAAGCACTGCCGGAATGTCGCCGAGGACACTCTCATGCCTCCTCTCACTTATGAACCTGTTTAGATCATCTTTCCTCTTTGATGGCAAAGGCATGGGTTTCAATTAATATGTAGCTAATAAATCTTTTGAACTTGAAATTAATCCAATTTAATAAGAAAAATATAGTATTTAAGGGCTTTATAGCAAGGTCAGGAGAATGCCCTTGGCAGTGTGCAGACGGTTTTCAGCTTCGTCGAAAACCACACTGTGCAGGCTCCCCATTACAGATTCAGTGACTTCAAGACCTCTGTGGGCAGGAAGACAATGCATGAAAAGGTAGTCCTTGTTTGCATGAGAAACCAGATCATCACTGACCTGGTACGGCTTGAAAATCTTCTCTTTCTCAGCTTTCTGGGATTCCTCGCCCATTGACACCCATACATCAGTATAGACAATGTCTGCAGATTCTACTGCCTTTGCAGGATCATGGACTACTTCAATTCTTGATCCCGTTGATTCCCCTATTTCCTTTGCCATGTTGAAAATTTCTTCGTTGGGCCTGTAATTCTCCGGGCATCCTATGCTTGCGTCCATTCCAGTAATGGCGCATCCAAGCATCAGGGAATTGGCCATATTGTTTCCATCACCGGAGTACGCAAGTTTAAGGCCAGCCAGTTTCCCTTTCTTTTCCTTGATTGTCATCAGGTCTGCAACTATCTGCACAGGGTGTTCAAGATCGTCAAGTGCATTGATGACTGGCACCGATGCATTTTTGGCAAGCTCGACCACATTGGAATGCTTGAATGCCCGGTATGAAATCACGTCAACCATCCTGGACAGGACTCTTGCAGTGTCTGCTACAGTTTCCCCCCTTCCAACCTGCATATCATTGGGGTTCAGGTATATGGCATGCCCCCCTATCTGTGTCATGCCTGTCTCGAGCGATACCCTGGTCCTTGTGCTGGGTTTCTCAAATATCATTCCGAGAACCCTGTTTCTTGCAACATCGTAGGAACTGTACCTTTCCTTTTTCAGTTTAATGGAAAGATCCACTATATCCTCCAGGTCTTCCATCATGTCTGTAACTGAGATAATATCTCTTTTCACTGATCATCATCTCAATAGCTTTGGGACATCCACCGGGTAATCTGCGACTTTTACCCCGGCTTCGTTGAATGCCTTGATCTTCGATTCTGCAGTACCTACACCCTTCTCAATTATGGCTCCTGCATGCCCCATCCTCTTTCCCGGTGGCGCACTCCTTCCAGTGATGTAAGCAACGACCTGTTTCTTTATGTTTGCCTTTATATATGCTGCTGCAAGTTCTTCATTGTTTCCGCCGATTTCTCCCACAAGAACTATCTTCTTTGTCTTGGGATCATCGTTGAACTTTTTGAGCACGTCTATGAAGGTAAGTCCTACGACAGGATCTCCGCCCAGACCTATTACAGCACTCTCTCCCATGCCACTTCTCGTGATGGCTTCAACTATTTCATATGTCAGGGTTCCGCTTCTGGATGCAACTGCAACATCTCCATCCCGGAAGATCTGGTTTGGCATGATGCCGATCTTGCATTTTCCAGGCACAGTTATGCCTGGTCCGTTTGGTCCCATTACCGTAATGCCCTTTCTCCTGGCCTGGTGAACGATTTCCATTGTATCATGGAAAGGAACATGTTCTGTAAGTATGTACACAATGCCAATGCCGGCATCAATTGCTTCATATGCTGCGTCCTTTACAAATGGTGCGGCAACTGAGATCATTGTTGCATTTGGAGAGAAGCTCATTGCATCTGCCACGCTGTTAACTATGGGAACCTTGTCCTGGAATTTTGTTCCTCCCTTACCGGGGGATATTCCAGCTACAACTTTTGTTCCAAATTTTATCATTTCACCCGCGTGGAATGAACCCTGATGTCCTGTGATACCCTGTACTATGACCTTTGTATTCTCATCTACATATACTGACATTTACTGCACCTCCGAAACTTTTACCACTCTTTCAATTGCTTCCATCATTGTAGGATAGGATTCTATTCCGTTATCTTTCAGAATCTGCCTTCCCTCTTCCTCATGAACTCCGCTGAGCCTTACAACCATTGGTTTCTTGATTGAGAATTTGTTCTTCGCCGCCACTATCCCGTTTGCGACTGTGTCACATTTGGTAACCCCGCCGAAAATATTTACAAGTATGGCTTTTGGATTAGCTTTGAGAACCAGATCAAATGCCTCCACGACTATATCCACATTGTCTGTTCCTCCCAGGTCAAGGAAGTTCCTGGGTTTCCCGTTGTGCAGTGTAAGGGCATCAAGAGTGGCCATTGTGAGACCTGCCCCGTTGGCAATAACACCGATCTTTCCATCAAGTTCCACAAACGCATATCCCTTTCCCTGTGCTTCAAGTTCCAGAGGAGTTTTTTCTGGGTCTGTTATAACTATATCCTTGTGCCTGAAGAAGGAGTCAGAGTCCATTATGACCTTTGCATCTGCTGCTATTAGGTTGCCTTCACCGGTTATCACAAGAGGATTTATCTCAACAAGCTCGCAGTCCTCGTTCACAAAAACATTGTAAAGATTCACGAGAAGTGATCTGAACTGCTTTCCAATCTCGGGATCAAGCTTCATGAAAGCTGAAGCTTCCCTGCCTATGAAATCGGAATAGCCAAGAAGCGGGTCTATTTTTTTTGTGAATATTTCATTCTGGGGGACTGATTCTATCTCCACGCCTCCGGAATTACTGGCAATCAGGACAGGTTCCCTGTCCGATCTGCTGAGTGCAATACTGACATACAGCTCTTTCTTGATGTTCAGCATATCTTCAATGAGCACCTTTGTTACAGTGAGGTTTCTTATTTTGGATCCAAGCAGTTCTGATGCTGCCGCCTTGAGATCAGCATCGCTCTTGGCGAATTTGATACCACCCGATTTTCCCCTTCCTCCAAGGAGTATCTGTGATTTCACAACTGAAGGTTTCTTGAACGGTTTTAGTTGGCTTGCACTTTCAATGACGTACCCATCTGGTACAGGTATCCCATTTTTCCTGAAAATCTCTTTACCCATGTATTCGTATAGATTCAAAATGTCACCGCCCTGCAATCACTTGAAAATAGATAAATTTGTTCTATTATTTTCAAACCGGATGACATTCTCTCCTATGTCGTACCCCTTCCCGCATGGTTGTAAAGCCTGCACCCAAAATAGATAAGATGATTCATTTCAACCCCTAATACTCCTATGTTTTGATATCATTGGCAAAGAAGAGCATGAAATGGTGGAGGAAGCATCTGTATGATCTAATATTTCATTTGCGTAGTTACATAGTTTGCTGTGATCATTGCATTTCCTGTTCATCAGTTTCCTCTCAGCAAGGAGTCAAACAGTTCATACCTTATAAAAAAGAAAAGTTTATCATCTTCACCCAGAATTAGTAAAACATAGCGTTCCACATGTATGTTCATTCTGTGTATTGCCTTTGATGTGTCAAGGTGATTTTGCTATAGTGTAAAGAATTTGATATGAAATTAATAACTTATAGAATTTTACTCTAAAATAATGGTATTGAAGAAAAAGAATTGTGGATCAGTATGGTGGCATGCCGCCCATACCGCCCATTCCACCCATGCCGCCAGGCATCTGTCCGGCTCCTTCGCCACCTGAACTCTTCCTGCTGGCAATCACGTCATCAATCCTGAGTATCATGGTGGAGACTTCGACCGCGCTTTCCAGGGCATGCTTCTTGACACGGAGTGGGTCATAGACTCCAGCCTTGTTCATGTCACCTGTTTTGTTGGTGGAGAAATCTATTCCCTGGTTCTTCTGCCCCTTCTCATGCTCGGCTTTAAGCTGTATGAGTGTGTTGATTGGGTCCATTCCAGCATTCTCTGCAAGCGTTCTTGGAATAACCTCGAGAGCCTTTGAGAAAGCCTCTATGGCCAGCTGTTCCCTTCCGCCCACACTGTTTGCGTAGTTTCTGACTCTCATGGACAGTTCTGCTTCAACTGCTCCTCCGCCAGGCAGGTATCGGCCGTCTTCCTTGGTTATTCCAACAACCCTTATTGCATCGTTGAGTGCTCTTTCTATTTCTGAAACCACGTGATCTGTGCCACCACGGATAAGTATGCTGACAGCTTTTGGATTTGCGCATCCTGTAACAAATGTCATCCTGTCATCGCTGATCTTCTTCTCTTCCACTCTTTCAGCAACTCCGAGGGAAACTTTAGACAGGTCGTCCAGGTTGGTAACTATCTTGGCGCCCGTAGCCTTGGCGAGTTTTTCCATGTCGCTTTTCTTTACTCTTCTTACTGCGTATATGCCGTCTTTTGCAAGGTAGTGCTGGGCGATATCATCTATTCCCTTCTGGCAGAATATCACGTTCGCACCGCTCTTGTGAACCTTCTCAACCATTGCCTTGAGTGTGTCAGATTCCTGGGTCAGGAAATCCTGGATCTTTGTTGGATCAGTAATCTGTACCTTTGCCTCTATTTCTGTCTTCTTTATTTCAAGGGCAGAGTCTATGAGTGCTATTTTGGCATCCTTGACTATGGAAGGCATTTTTGCATGTACCTTTTCCTTGTCGATAAGGAGACCGGAAATATACTGGGTATCGGTAACGCTTCCACCATTCTTTTTATCCACTTTTATGTTGGCAGTGTCCACTACGACCTTGCCGTTTCTCTCCTCAGCAACTGCATCTATGGCTTTAACAACAAGATCTGAGAGCAGTTCACTTGACAGTCCAGTGTTCTTTCCTGAGAGTGCGGTCATAGCTATGAGTTTGAGGGTTTTGTCGTCTGTTGCCTTGAGCGCCATCTCTTCAAGGTACTTCTTAGCCTCATTCACTGCAAGCCTGTAACCGTTTGCAATAACAGTTGCGTGAACACCCTGTTCAATGAGCCCTTCTGCCTGCTTGAGCAATTCTCCGGCAATTATGACAGCCGATGTTGTTCCGTCTCCCACTGCTGTATCCTGGGATTTTGCCACTTCAACTATCATCTTTGCTGTTGGATGATCAACATCCATCTCTTTCAGGATGGTTGCACCATCATTGGAGATAATTATGTCACCAATAGAATCAACCAGCATTTTGTCCATGCCTTTCGGGCCAAGTGTGGTCCTGATAGCATCGGCAATCGCTTTGGCAGCTTCTATATTATTCTTCTGAGCATTTTTACCTTGTTCTCTGGAGGTACCCTCCTTGAGAACTAAAATCGGCATTTGTCCACCTAACATTTATCAATTCACCTCGAGTTACCGGATAAATATGTTCTTCAATATAAACTTTTTTAAATCCTGTCCACGTCAAAATCAATAAAATTAAGCCTTCATGGAGAGTATTTATCACGGTTATGAGTATGTTTTAGATAAGGATGCTGGTTATGAAAAAGCCTTTACCCATTTACATCCTGAATACCATGCCTGTGGTCAAATTTCATTTTTTTCATCATGGTTCTGGAATTCCTTCATTCTGATCTCTTTCTTCATTTCCGATTTGAGCCTACCCAGAATGTAATTGTTGCTGTCCACGAACCTGATGATTCCGGAAAGTTCCGGATGGGTCCTTCTTACCTCACCGTACATCAAGTTGGCTATTTTACGAAGATCCAGGTGTGCCTGTGGAGTTGATCTCAGCTCCGAAAAATATGTTATCTCCCTCAGGTTGGCATTGACAATGACCGGGTACATGAAAGCATAAGGGACACAATACTGGGCAATATCAGTATTAAGTGCTGCCAGGACCCTGTAAACCTCTATACTTTTCTCCATAGCTTTCACAAACCTTTCCCTCAGATCAGGCGATGAATTTATTGTTTCGGGGATTTCATAACCGAACTCAGCTGTAAGCGGTTTCCTTATTATGCCCAGGAATCTGTGCCTCTGGAGGTCCCTGAAAGCACCAAAATTCGTTGTGATCTCGAACGAGAAGTTGACAGCCTCGAAAGCCCTACCTGGCTTGAATCTCCTGTTTTCCCTTAGTTTTGAATACGTGGATATCAGATTCTCCTTTTCAGACCGTGGCATTTTTGCCACATTTCTCTCTATCTCATCATAAAGTCCAGACTGGTTATACAGTATCATTGACACAACCCTGTCGAGAGATTCGTCCCTGCCATCGCATTTTATCAGCCTGAGATTGGTGACTTCACTTGAACTGGTCCTTCTTTCCGGGGTATAGTGTCCATTTATCTGCACCAGATAATCCACAAGCCTGCCTGACCTTTCCGACTGTGCAGAATCGATCAGTTCCGGGAGTTCACTGTGAAGTTCTCCGTAAAGGTCATCCGCAAGCTTCAGGCACTCCCTGATACCTGTGCCCTTGAGTCTCTGGATCAGTGAAATGAATGACCTTCCGTTTCCGGAAATTCCAAGGTTCGTAAGAGTTGATGCCGGAAGAAGTGACCTGATCTCATCAAGAGTTGCTGATCTCACTGAACTTTCATAAGATTTAAGGGCAGCCTCTTTCCCGGTTTCGTCCAGCTTGTCAAAATCTACATCTTTTCCCTCTCCGGATGGGAACCTGAAACCGCTTACCGGATTTTTTTTCCTTATGAGATCGGAAAGAACTGGATAAAACTCCGCATAAGTCCTGAACAGGAACTCACAATGCTCTTCATACATTTCCGAATATTTTTTGTCCAGCCCTATTTTATCAGCGGATGCGAACAGGTATTTTCCATTGACCTTTTTGTCATATCTTACATAACGTGAAGATTTTTCCAGATAAGATAAGCCGACCCTGGCCTCTTCAATGAATTTTGTGGCTATATTTGAAATATTCTGGATTGCGACCTGTGCGGTGGTGAGCTCTGCCACTGATTCGTCACCGTACTCAAGGAAAATCTTTCTGTAGAAATCCTTTCCCCTGTCCGGGTTGTTGATGAATTCCCTGCTGTAAACGTCCCTTATATCGAGGCTGGCTGTCCTGCTGTATCTAGACATAAGTGCCCCCCTGTCAATCATTCTGTCAGTTTTGATCAGGAATACGTCACCATGTTCATTAGAAAAATTTTCCACCGGTGTTAATGGTTTAAGTGTAAATATTTTTTTTCTGGATTCCTGAACTTATGAAAATGGTTATGAACATGGTTAAGTACGTTATTTTCATTTGAATTTATGAAAGTAACCGCTATTCTGCCTCCATTCCTGCCTGTAGATGATATAAGGAAAACCGCTGCAAGCATACTTCCTGACATGGTTATAAGGACTGACACTGAATTTGAATCTGATGATTCAGAAGTACTTGTGGCCACAACATTCACAAGGATTGATGCGAATGTACTCAAAAAGTTTCCATCACTGAAATTCCTGCAGATTGCAAGCACCGGTTATGACAATGTGGATCTGGAAACTGTCAGGAAGCGCGGGATTGTGATGTGCAATTCTCCAACTTCCAACAAGGAAAGCGTGGCGGAACATGTTATTGGGATGACCCTTTCTTCCTTAAGGATTTCAGGTTCCTGGACAGTGAAATCAGGAGTGGAAACTGGCCCATCCTGACTGCTTCCAGGGACCTCAAAGGAAAGACCTTCGGAATTGTGGGAATGGGTGCAATAGGAAGAAGACTGGCTGAAAGGCTTCTTGTTATGGGATCGGGGATAATCTACCATGATTCGGTAAGACTACCGGATTCTGTGGAGGAAGAGCTGGGTGTGACTTTTGTTCCACTCGAAGAACTCCTTTCTGCCTCTGACATAATTTCTCTCCATGTGCCCCTGACCGCTGAGACCAAACACATGATAGGAAAGAAACAGTTTGATTCCATGAAGACAGGTTGCATATTCATCAACACATCAAGAGCGGAGGTGGTTAAAACCCCCGATCTGATTGCAGCATTGAAGAGCGGAAAGATAAGGGCTGGAATTGATGTATTTGACCGGGAACCTCCTGATTTTTCATCAGAACTGTTCAAGATGGATAACGTTCTCTTCAGTCCCCATATAGCCGGCGTTACGGTTGAGAGCCAGGGAAGATTCATAGAAGAAACCGTAGCAAATGTAATAAGATACATCCAGGGTGTGGAACCC
>JAJYYD010000062.1 GCA_021801305.1 Thermoplasmata archaeon | reverse complement strand
GAAACCGAACTGGCCACATAAGATATTTTAATGCTCTGGGAAAGGTAAGATGTTGCCTTTTCTCCCCCTTTTCTGAATCTTGAGGTGAACCTGTTTGAGTTTTTAATTGCAAGGTATCTCTGCTCAATCATGATACGCTTTCCAATAAATGCCCGGGGACTTTTCATAATTTTCTACCTCAATGTCCTTTTCAAAGTCTCAATAACGGGCTTCAGATCTTCGTCTCCAGTGAGTTTCAGAAAGATGTCTTCAAGATTTGACTGCTTCTGCCCCATCTCCAATCTCATGTCTTCCATTGTGCCTTCTATGACTATTTTCCCGTTGAAAAGTATTGATATTCTGTTGCAGACGCTTTCTGCAACCTCGAGTATGTGAGTTGAGAAAATAACTGTCTTTCCATGGGAAGCAAAATCCTGGAGCAGGTCCTTCAGAATTTTTGCTGACCTGGGATCCAGCCCGTTCATCCCTTCGTCCAGGATAAGATAGTCTGGATCATGTATTATTGCAGATATGATTGCAACTTTCTGTTTTGTTCCGAATGAGAGGGACCCTATGAAATCATCAACCTTATCGGAAATCCCAAAAGCCTCCACGAGATTCCTAACTCTCCTCTCCATGACGTCCTCTCTTATCCCCCGAACCGAGCATACAAAAGAAAAGTATTCAAGTGGAGTTAGAGATTCGTAAAGGGCAGGTGTTTCAGGAACATATCCCACCATGGACTTGATTTTTTCACTGTCCTCAACCGGATTGAGTTCTCCCAGCCTTACATATCCGGAAGTCATTTCCAGCAATGAACAGAGAATCCTTAGAAGAGTAGTCTTTCCGGATCCGTTTGGCCCCAGAATCCCGTATATCTGGCCCGTGTCTATTGTTAAGTTCAGGCCGTTCAGGGCATAATTATCTGAATATTTTTTGTACAGATCCCTGATCACTATGGGGCCGGACATGGGAGTTTATTGGCAGATCAGTAAATATACTTTTAGTATCAGGGCCTGTATAGAAACAAAAATGTGGCTTAGGGATGTATGGTCAGGTCGAACACCACATAGTTCCATGCTATGAAATCATAATTGGATGGAATGCTGAAATCATAGAATGTGTAGTTTCCATTCTGTTCAGTGATGCTCCTTATCCTTTCATATTTCCCTGTGAAAACATCGTAAATCCTGTCCTGTTTCGTAAGATTCCTGATTTCAACATATCCATGGTTTGTGAGTATTGGTTGGTAATAAGATGCCTGAAGGTATCCATTTATTGTGTACTGTCTTGCATGATGGCTGTAGAATATGTCATCAACAGTTTCAGAGGAATAGAGGTGTGATGTTGTATTATATGTCATCACATGGGTTCCGGTACTTATGTTCTGTGCCTGAATGTATGTACCATTGGCAAGGAGGATTTCTGTGGTGCCGTTAACGCACCCTGTACCTCCTCCGCCACCTCCACCTCCAGATGAACCTATGACTTCTGAAAGTGAGAAGGTTGTGGATACGCTTCCGCCTGTTGAAACAGAACCTCCTGAAGGGTTTGCCGAATATACATCTGTGTCACCATTGGACATTTTCACATCTACTTTGGAAATGCTGTAGGTATAAGACCCAACCGGAGCATTTACTGTAATGCTTGTTCCTGTTCCACTACCTGAATATGAACCGACATATGCTTCCCAAGAAGCGCCTGATGGCAGCCCAGATTCATGGAATGTCAAGGGACCGGTTGCCATGAATGTTATGTCCTTTGAATAAGAGAAACTTTCCAGATCTATTGAACCACTTTGAGGTGAAATGGAATATCCCGAGATAGGGTTCAAGCTGTAAGAATAAGTTCCGAATGGTTCTGAGAATGATATGGCACTTGAACTGCTTGTTTCAGTAACACCGTTAAGTGTCACTGACCATGAAGTCCCGGAAGAAAGGCCGGATTCTAGGAATGTCACTTTGCCTGGGACTTCCATGCTCAGATTCAGATATGTTGAACCATAGCCAGATGCTTCTACTGTCTTGCTTGACTGTACAGACCCATCACCTGTATTTACTTCCAGAGTATATGAAGAACCTGGCCTGGCAAAGAACATGTAACCGCCAGCACTGTTGGTGTGTTCATAGAAATCCGTTGTGGTACCGTTATATATCTGGGAAATGATTATCTGCTGTTTCTTCAAAGGGTTTCCGTAATTGGTGACAGTCCCTGAAAGTACGTTTGCTGGAACAAAAGGTATGTTTATGTAAGTTTGGGCTCCGTTGGCATAATCTGACCAACCTACAGGTGATATATATTCTCCCAAAATATTCTTTGCGCTAACATTTAAATTTCCGTCTTTACTGAACTGCGTAGCGTTGACAGAGATTTCTGTGCTCATCTCTGTAGCAAATACATTCTGACCATAGTCCGTGTTGACACCACAGTTGGTATTGTTCACAAATCTACTATAATTTCCACTGTTTGGATTCACTGTCAGGTTTTCACCGACCAATGATGAATCGATTCCGTAGAGTGTCATCGTCGGTGATGCTCCATAAGATGTCAATGTAGAGGCAAGGGGTACAGCACTTGCGAAATCTCCAATATACGGAACCAACCCCAGAGCAGCTTCAAGAGATTTGTTGATTGTGTTCTTTGGTCCGGAGTCAATGGTTTTAATTTGCGGAAAAGTTAAGTTTACTGCTCCAGAACCGTCGTAGGCTAAATCACAAAGCTCCACTTCCATTCTGGTTCTATTAAGTCCTGTTAATGCCATGGATAGGTTTAACTGGGAAGTTCCAGAAATATCGAACCCCCCGTCATTGGTATCTTCAACTCTGGTCTGGTTAGAGGCACCGGAAGCGAAGGATGTTATAAAGACAAAAAGTTGACCGTCGTCAGGGTCGTAGGTTTCTTTTGCATAATCATATCCCGAAGCAGTAAGTACTTTTGAGTTGACACCTACTGCAACCCCGTTTCTCACAGTCCCGAGTTCTTTATTTGGTTCTTGGAGTGCATGAAACGTTTCGTATGGTAACTTAAAACATGTGTATAGACTAGAGGAACTACTCATGTATACGGAATTGTTTCCATTATACACATCCCAACCTGTGTGATAAATAACAGCAGTGGTTGACTAGGCATAAGCGGGAGCCGGAATTACCGCAAACCCCATTAAAATCAGTGCCAACAAAATCACAATAGTTAATCCCCTCACCTTAACCTTTCTCAAATCCATATTTATCAACTTCCACTATAAACTGTCTCAAAAGTTATATTTGCATATGGTGTTTCCCCGAGACCCGGCAGACTTAAGGAGAACCTGAAGTAGTGAGTTCCCTCATAATATGGCATACTTAAACCATATGCATTTCCCAACGCAAAGTTATAGAAACCATTGGGATAGCCGTGAAACAAAGACCATTCTGATTCATTTTCAAGTCCGATCGTGAAGTTTCGGTATAGGTTGTGGGGATTTGTGAACGAACTTGAGGAGCATACTACTTTTTCCCACGATGTGTTTACATATAAACATCTGTCTTTGGAAGGCTGTGGCGATAGACCTCCTAGTAGAGCACAATTTGAAAGCCCCTTTGGACTTACTTCATTTAAGCCAAACCCTAAATATTCAGGTTCAAGGTTAGGGGCCAGATGACCGTATATTATTGGGTTTAAACAT
Source organism: Thermoplasmata archaeon (assembly GCA_021801305.1). GTDB lineage: Archaea > Thermoplasmatota > Thermoplasmata > Thermoplasmatales > Thermoplasmataceae > Oxyplasma. The sequence goes on along the minus strand of JAJYYD010000062.1, from coordinate 6,413 downwards.
ATTTGTAACTCCCTGTCTAATGGTTCTCCCTTAATAAATCCACCCAGGGTGAAATTCAGGAATGAATTGCTATATCCCTTTTCACTGATCACTGTGCTTACGGTTGTGGAGTTAAGCACTATACATATTGTGGAATAATTGAAATCCCCCACAACCTGAAGGATTGAACTGGCTGATTTCACTGTTACTGCCGGTTCGGGTGCAAGAACACGCTTGTACGGGAACATGGAAACTATGATTATGACTGCAATGACAACCACTGCAATCATTATGATCTTCTTCCTTGAAATGATGGTTTTTTTCACTTTATGAAATATAAAATGGTAAACTATAATAATGTTACGGGGTACATACTAACAATTAGCATTATACGTATTCTTTTGACTTGCTTTCTGTAGGAAATGTGAGCACTACCCTGGAATCTCTCAATTACCCGGAACAGCTTTTCCTGAATTCTTTATGCGCAGGGGCTTTCATATGAGAGTTATGTGGAAGAATATGTGGAAAAGATAACCCACAGTGAATGTTGCGGCTGCCGCTATGAGAGAAAGAAGCATTGCCTGCACAGATGTTCTCAAAATCCTCAGTCCCATTGTAAGGGCAACAATCATGTTTGTGATCCCCTGGCTGGCTGCTACAAGGATGACCGCGGTAACGAGAGCATCTATTCTGGGAAGAAAGATGAAAGGAAGAATGGGTATCACTGCACCCATAACATATGAAAATCCTACGTTTAGTGCTGATTTCTTAGATTCACCTTTATACTGGTCCATCTTCTTTCCATATCTTATTTTTCTCTCAAGAATGGATTTCTTTGTCAGTTCGTTTATCTTGTATTCTGATTCAGATTTCTGTGAAAGATAGGCTCCAAGTGCCATACTTATTGCACCACCTATTCCAACAACAGTTCCTCCCAGTGCAATGTAAAAATGGTTGGATATTATGGCGGATAGTCCTGCCAGTGAAGCGAGCACCTCAACCAGACCATCGCTCATCCCATATATGAGGTCCCTGTTTTTCTGTATGAGTATATCTTCATCTCCTGCCTTTTTGGAGAAAACCTCCTCGTGCTCTATCTCATCAAGTATTATTTTCTGGAGTGGGTTTGATATTTCTGCATCGCTTCTGTTATCCTCAAGAAATTTATTGTACTGAAGTATGGAATCTATTTCGCTATGTTCCAGAAGCTTTATGGCCAGATAATTCCCTATGAGTTTTCTTATGAAAAGAAGTCCTCTTATTCTGCCGAATTTTGGCCTTATCCCATCTACATTAACACCGGACTTTTCAAGACGCTGCCTCCAGAAATTTGCATGTAATTTCTCAGTTTCTGAAAGATGCATGAGCGAATCTTTGAACTGGCCATCACCAATTCTCTGCGAGAGTTTACGGTAAAATACCATGTCTGTTATTTCATTACGATAGAAACCAACCTGATCTTCTAAGTTTGGACTTTCAGACATGTAAAAACCGGATTGACAAATCCGTATAAAACCCTATCACTTTATGCCCTACGAAAATCGGAATAACTGTCCGTTTTACTTTCAATAAGATATATATTTCCGAGCCATATTTGTAGGTGATATATATGATGGAGGAAAAAGTTTCAAACAATAAAGAACAGAATCTTGACAGAATAAAGATAAAGGTGACTCCACCTGGCCCGGAGACCAAAAAGATTATTGATTCGGATAACGAATTCATGGTTACAAGCACAAAATCATTACCACTTGCAGCAAAAAGAGGGATGGGATCATTCGTTGAGGATGCAGATGGAAACGTTTTTCTGGATTTTGCCAGTGGAATAAGCGTAACAAACCTTGGGCACGTCCACCCATATGTCACTGCGAAAGTTGAGGAGCAGCTCCATAAACTGTGGCACTTCGCAGGAACAGATTTCTACTACAGGGAGCAGGTTGATGCCGCAAGATCTATAGAGTCCATAACCCCTGGAACGTTCAAGAAGAAGGTTTTCTTTTCCAACAGCGGTGCAGAGAGCGTAGAGGCGGCAATAAAAATAGCCAAGATATTTTCAAAGAAACAGCAGTTCATAAGTTTCATAGGAGGTTTCCATGGAAGAACTCAGGGAGCGCTTTCAATGACAGCTTCAAAGGCAATACAACAGAAGGGTTTCTTCCCCAGTATGCCCGGCGTGGATCATGTACCTTATCCGAATCCTTTCAGGAATGCATTCGGTATTGATGGTTATGAACACCCGGATGAACTCGTCAACAGAACCCTTGATTTCATTGAGAAATACGTACTGAAAACATACGCACCACCTGAGAATGTTGCAGCATTCCTTGTTGAGCCCATACAGGGAGAAGGGGGCTACATAGTTCCACCGGCAAACTTCCACAAGGAACTCAGGAAACTGGCAGATGAGAACAACATTCTGGTAATAATGGACGAGGTTCAGAGTGGAATGGGAAGAACCGGGAAGTATTTCGCCTCGGAACATTTCGGTGTAGAGCCCGAGATAATCACAATTGCAAAGGCGGTTGCATCTGGAATTCCAATGGGTGCAGTAGTCATAAACTCAAGACTGGATTTCCCGGAATCGGGCCTTCACAGCAATACATTCGGCGGAAATGTTCTTGCAAGCGTTGCAGCTACAGCAACAATTGAGACAATGAAGAAGGAGAAAATCCTGGAAAATGTTGTAAAGCAGGGAACATATTTCAAGAAGAGGCTGCTGGAACTCAAGGACAAATATAAGTCAATAGGGGATGTAAGAGGTCTGGGACTTATGGTGGCAATAGATTTCGTAAAGGACCAGAAAACAAGGGAACCAGACGTAAAGCTGAGGAACAACGTTGAATACAAAGCCTTTGAAAACGGCCTCATAACCCTGTCCACTGGAACCAGTGCAGTAAGGCTTATCCCGCCACTGAACATAAAACAGAGCGAGATAGACATGGGAATAGAGGCTCTGGAAAAGGCAATAAAACAGTCCCTCTAACCCTATTCAATCTTGAAATTTATATATCCCACAAATTTGCTGAGTGGAATCCCTTTCTCCCATTTCAGCATATAACTTCCCTTTTTTGTTTCATCTGCACGGGGAAGTATGTTATAAACAAATTTCATTCTCCCAGCCGGTTCTCCGGGCATTGAGAACAGTCTCCATGAATCTCCGGGTGCATTCTTCAGCCTGTAGGCATATGTTATGAAAAGGCCTGAAAGCCTGCATTTCTCAATAAGCCTGTCCGCCTGCTCCTGCCTCTTTCCGGAGGATTCTGCAAAGTGGATGACATCATACTGGGAAGACTTGACCTCAATGATCAGGGAAACATCATGCCTGACAGCTATCAGATCGGCCCCAAGTGAACCAGCTGCTCTTGTGACATAAAAAGGACTTTCCAGCAGAGATCTCAGATCCTTGTTTGAATCAGGGGGTAGTTTCTTTGAGAATTTCTCTATATTGGATTCCCTGCCTGAAAGCAGATTTGCGAGTTCACGTTCATAGATGCTGCCATTCAATTGAATTTCACGGGCTATTCGTAAGTCTGTATTTTAAATTTGCCCAAAAATTTCAGTATCTATAGAAAACTTCACATAACGAGGGCTTTCATTTGACTGACATTTCAAAGATTTGATATTATTCTTTTAAAAAGTTTTCCCGGAAAAATGTGTCACAGTTTTTATAATAATTGGGATTTCCCAACGGTGTCCCTCTTCCTGGTTCTCATATCAACGGCCATACTTGTCGCACTCTTCCATATGATAGCCCCGGACCACTGGGTTCCTTTGCTGATTATTTCAAAAACTAGGAATTATACCTGGAAATCGAAATATGCAACTGCTGCCATACTGGGACTGGGTCATTCCGGATCATCTGTTCTTGTGGCAGTCCTGGTTCTTTTTGTCGGAGTGGTTGTCCTTAAATCATCCGTGCATTTCCTGACCGAAATATCAATTCTCCTCATGTTCATCATTGCGGTGTACTTCATAATCAGCGGCCTCAGAGAGGCCAATGAGAGCAATGACGAGCTGATGTCCAGATCAGCCCTGGCGGTCAGCGCATTTCCTGATCTTGCATTTCTGCCCATTTTTATTGCCTCATCCAGCCTGGGAGGAACTGACACGGCATACATAACAACCATATTCATTGCAGTCACAACCCTGACACTTATTGGAGTCGTGTGGTTGACAACAAATATTCCCGGTACCGACAGGTTGAAAAATATGCCAGGAAGGTATACTGACTACCTGATTGGACTTATCCTCGTGGTTACAGGTATCGTAATTTACCTTGGAATTTAGGTTGTTTTTGATTTTTAGACGATTTCCAGTTTGAAAGGCTTCAGAAGATTCATCTCAAATGATCTTTTATAATAAAGATCAAGAGCTTTTCTCCCCTTTTCCCCGAAGTTTATTGTAAGATCATTGACATACATTTTTATGAATTTTCTCTCCAGTTCCATATCGTTGTATCTTGCGTACTGGAGTGAATATCTTACAGCATCGTCCTCATGTTCCATGCCGTATTTTATTGAGTTTTCAAAGTCTTCCTTGAAACCTCTTATGGCTTCAGATCCGATTGATTTCTTAATGGCATTGAAACCGAGAGGGATTGGCAGGTCTCCTGCATATTCTTTCCATGCACTGTACACGTCGTATACCTTCTTCAGGCCCTTGTCCTGGTAGGTAAGCTGCTCATCATGTATCAGAATGCCTGCATCGGCTTCACCGCTCAAAACCGCTTCACTGATCTTGTCAAATCTCACATCGATGAATTTCTTTGGGGCCGGTGCGAACATCCTGTAAAGGAGATATGACGATGTGTATTTTCCCGGGCTGGCAACAACCGCGTTCTTCAGGTCGATGTCTTTTTTTGCCACTACTGTTGGGCCGTAGCTTAATCCGAAACTTGCACCTGATGTTGTGAGAGCGTACTTATCATTCACCAGGGCATATCCGTTCGCCGATATTGCGGTAACGTCGTAATGCCCTCCCGGGGCCTCGTTGTTCAAGGTTTCAATATCTTTTACAACCTGGGTGTACTGGTGTCTACATTTTATTTTATTTTCCAGCATTCCGTAAAACATGAAAGAGTCGTCCGGATCTGGAGTATGTGCAATTGTTAGTTTCATGAGATGGTATGCTCTTATCATTGAAATATATTCTTTATGCCTGCATTATGTACCTGATCAAGCACAGAAAGACTGAAAAAACTATATTTTTTCACGGCATCTATTTTTATATGTGTCAGTGATAACATATTTTCAGGTGAAATCATGGAAAAATTTGTAATTGCATTTGGAGGGAATGCTCTCCTCAGGAATGGTGATGTACCTTCTTTCCAGTCGCAGTACGAAAGGGCTGTTGAAGCCTTTAACGGAATCTGGGAAATACTTGAAGAGAACAGTGTGGTCATAACCCATGGGAACGGCCCACAGGTCGGAAACATACTTCTGCAGAATGAAAATTCTAAAGGCGTAATTCCTCCAATGCCTCTTCATGCCTGCGGTTCAATGTCCATGGGACTCATTGGGCATATAATGTCACTTGCATATGACAATGTAAGGTTACAGAGAGGATTTTCAAAAGAACCAATAGTAATCACAACGCGGACACTGGTTTCAGAGGATGATCCGGCATTTTCAAACCCGTCCAAGCCAATAGGACCTTTTTATACAAAACAGGAGGCTGATACCCTCATGAATGATCTGAAGTGGTCGATGAAAGAAGACTCTGGAAGAGGCTGGAGAAGGCTTGTCCCTTCTCCTGCACCAATGGACATAATGGAAAGGAACTCCATCATAAGACTTCTTGCAGATGGTTTCCAGCCCATAGCCGTTGGAGGTGGAGGCATACCCGTGATAAGGCAGCGTGGGAAATTAGTTGGGGTGGAAGCGGTCATTGACAAGGACCTTGCCTCCTCTCTTCTTGCATCCATCATAGATGCCCATAGCTTCATGATACTGACAGATGTGCCATTTGCCTATACAAATTATGGGACAAAGGATCAGGAGAAGATAGGGAGAATAAAATTCGATGAACTTCAGGAACTTTATAACAAAGGATTTTTTGCATCCGGCAGCATGGGACCAAAAATAAAAGCTGCCATTGAGTTTGTCAGGAAAGGTGGTCAGCGATCCATAATAACTTCCATTGAAAATTCCAGGAAGGCTTCAGTGGAGCAGACTGGAACTATTGTCCTGCCCCAGTGATATTTATTTTGAGTACTTCTCTTTTTCCAGCTTTAGTCTGCCGCTTTCCACAAGGTCGTTCAGAATCATTGGAAGATCGATTCCAGCAAAGGTAAGGCCGTAATCATCCGTGAGCATCTTCTCTATTTCATTGGCTGAAGACGGAACAACCATTGACCTTCCTATGAGGTTGTCAAGATCCTCATAGACATTCCATGGGAAAATAAACCAGGCCCACTTCTCCTCATTGATCTCTTC
>JAJYYD010000135.1 GCA_021801305.1 Thermoplasmata archaeon | reverse complement strand
TAAGATTCAAGAACGGAGTTGTTCTGCTGTCCGACAAGAGAGTGAGAAGCAGGCTTGTGGAACAGAACTCCCTTGAGAAAATACAGCTTATTGACGATAACGTGGCCACAGTTACATCGGGTCTTGTGGCTGATGCAAGAGTTCTCATAGACTTCGCAAGAATAGGGGCCCAACAGGAAAAGATAACCTATGGTTCTCTGGTCAACATCGAGAATCTGGTTAAGAGGGTTGCAGATCAGATGCAACAGTATACACAATACGGTGGAGTAAGACCATACGGTGTCTCAATGATAATAGCCGGAACAGATTCCATTGGTGCAAGACTATTCGACTGTGATCCTGCAGGGACTATCAATGAATACAAGGCGGCAGCAATAGGTATTGGTAAAGATGCAGTGACTGCCTACCTGGAAAAAGAGTACAAAGACGATATGTCAGAATCAGATGCGGTAACTCTCGGTATAAAGGCCCTCAAGTCTTCAGTGGAGGACCCGGCGGACTTCAAAGCTCCCGAAGTTGCAACAATTACCATGGGGAACAAAATCAGAATTTTTACAAAGGAAGAGGTAGAAAAATACCTCTCGTAATTTTTTAAAGTTTTCAAAGAAATTCCGCAAGCATAAAGGAAATAATTTTAATTCCATCCTGATATTATCCGATCATGGTAAAGCTTGAGGATTCTATAGTTGCGCGATTTGAATCCCACGGGCACAAGTTTGAGATTTTAGTTGATCCCGATGCAACCGATCGCATAAAGGAAGGTAAAATAGATCTGGAAAACGACCTTGCCCTGGATGAAATATTCAAGGATGCCAACAAAGGTGAAAAAGCAGGAGAAGAGACTCTTAAGGAAGTTTTCAAAACCACCGATGTGGCCCAGGTTGCCATAGAGATCGTAAAGAGGGGTCAGATACAGTTAACAACGGAACAGCGGCATGCAATGCTGGAGAAGAAGAGGAAGCAGATAATAGACATTATCTCAAGAGAATCAATAAATCCGCAGACAAACACTCCTCACCCTCCGGCTAGGATAGCGCAGGCAATTGACGAAGCAAAGATCCATATAGATCCTTTCAAAAGCGCTGGAGACCAGATACAGACTGTGCTGAAAGGTATCAGGGTCCTGCTTCCTATCAGATTCGAAAAGACCAGGATTGCCATAAAACTGACGGGAGATGCCTACGGTAAAGTATATGGGGACATAGTAAGGACAGGATATCTTACCAAGGAGGAATGGGGAAAGGACGGATCATGGGTCGGAATGATTGAAGTCCCGTCAGGAATCCAGGGGGACATAATCAGCTCTCTTACCAGGAAAGCCCGTGATAATATTGAAGTGAAAATACTGAAAGGAAAATAAGTTTATTGCATATTTTCCAGATCTTGAAGATCGATTGGGATCTTTAAATATAACGGAAATGTCTTCTTTACCGTACATTTCAATATTGTTCAACTGATATCCCTCCCCTTAGGGTGCGCTGAAAAAAATAATATATGAACTCCATATAGGGATATTGTCAGGTGATGATAAGGGATAGAGTAATGGTGCTTTTGAGCAGATTCATTTAAATTTTATAATATATGTTTAAACAATATCTAAACAGAGAGTTTTAAATTTAGCTGCTTGAACCGTCCATGAACAATCAAGAGGTGAAATAATGGCAGAAATTAAGCAAATAGTTATGCCCGGTGATCTCATCAGTGAGGAACTGGGAAAACCCAGAAATGGCGTTTATAAAAATAGTGATGGCAGGTACTGTTCTTCATACTTTGGTATTATACAGAAGAATGATCAGGGAGTGGATGTCGTTCCGTTTTCCGGGAAATATATCCCCAGAAGAGGGGACAAGGTTATAGGGAAAGTCCTTGAAGTAGGCCCATCCATGTGGCCGGTGGACATAAACTCAACATATAACACCCTTCTACATATGAATGATACTCCATGGAGAACTACATCAGGGGACATAAAGAGATTTCTCGGAGTTGGGGATTACGTTTACGCCAAGATCATGACGCTCAACGAGATAAAGGAGAGCTGGATAACCCTTAAGGACGTAGGACTCAGGAAACTGGAAGGCGGACACATAACATCAATCCCTGCACCAAAAGTACCAAGGATCATAGGGAAAGGCGGATCAATGGTAAATATGATAAAGGACGCCACCAACACCAGAATAGTCGTGGGCCAGAATGGACTCATATGGATTGATGGAACTCCTGAAGACGTGATCGAAGCAATAGCCGCAATAAGTATAGTGGAACAGGAAGCACATACAGTTGGGCTTACAGACAGAATGGAAAAATACCTGAAAGAAAGGTCGGTGAAATAATGGGATCAGAAAGTAACATTAAATTATTGGACGAAAGTGGAATGAGGCTGGACGGGAGAACCCCGGAACAGCTCAGGCCAATAAAAATAGAGACGAACTTGCTCGAAAGAGCTGATGGATCAGCCTATATTGAATGGGGCGGAAACAAGATAATGGTAGCTGTCTACGGGCCAAGGGAGGCCTATCCGAAGCATACGCAGGACATTGAGAAGGCTGTCGTGAAGGCAAGATACAACATGGCTGCTTTCAGCGTAGACGAGAGGAAGAGACCTGGTCCGGACAGAAGATCAGTGGAAATCTCAAAGGTCATATCAGAAGCATTGAGTTCCGCCATAATGGTGGAGCAGTTCCCAAGGGCACAGATAGATGTTTTTATAGAGGTCATGCAGGCCGATGCGGGCACCAGAATCGCAGGCCTGACAGCTGCTTCAGTTGCGGTTGCATCTGCAGGCATCCCCATGAGGGACATGGTGGTAGGATGCACAGCAGGAAAGGTCGAAGGAAAGGTTGTTCTTGACCTCTCCAAGGAGGAAGACAATTTCGGCCAGGCTGATCTCCCAATAGCAGTCCTTTCAAAAAGCAAGAAAATAGTGCTTATCCAGATGGATGGGGACTTAAGCCTTGAAGAGTTTGACCAGGCCTCAGAAATGATCATGAAGGCAACTGACAATATAGCCGAAATCCAGCGGAATGCACTTACATCAAGGTATTCAGTTGAAAATATAGGGGATGGTGAATAAATGCCAAGAGATGCACTTGGAGTGCTTTCAGAGATTAAGAGGAGTTTTATAACAAAACAGTTAAAGGAAGGAAAGAGGGGAGACGGAAGGGGCTTACTGGATTTCAGGGAAGCCACAATAACAACCAATTATGTTCCAAGAGCTGCAGGTTCAGCAATGGTCAAGCTCGGAAGAACCAGGGTACTGGCCGGGGTGAAGATAGAATCAGGAGAGCCTTTCCCAGATACCCCGAATTCAGGAGTACTGACGACAAACGTCGAGCTTCTGCCAATGGCTTTTCCAACATTTGAAGCAGGTCCGCCCAACGAGACCTCGATTGAAATTGCCAGAGTCGTGGACAGGGGCATAAGGGAAAGCAAGATGATCGACACCCAGAAACTGGTTATAGAGCCGGGCAAGAAGGTATGGATTGTGTTTGTTGATATCAACATAATGGATTTCGACGGCAACCTCATAGATGCATGCACACTTGCCGCAGTTTCAGCTTTGAGATCAGCCTTCATACCGGCGTCGAAGGAAGGCGGAAAGGACATGCCTCTGCCAGTTGACCAGATTCCAGTCTCTGTCACGATGGTCAAAATCGGGGACGAATTGGTTTGCGATCCTGACCTTGAGGAAGAACAGCTTGGATCTGCAAGAGTAACAGTTACAACCACAGAAGACGGTCATATCAGGGCTATGCAGAAAGGTGACACTGGAAACTTTACACTTGAAGAGATAAAAAAAGCTATAAAGATATCAAGTGATACGGGTGCTACACTAAGAAAGAAATATTTCTCGTGATGTAAAATGTCAAGACGAACTATAAAAGTTGGAGCTGCAGGCCGTTTCGGTCCAAGATACGGGGTAACTGTAAGGAAATCATGGAATGAAATATACAAGCAGAAAATACTGCTTTACACATGCCCGTCCTGCAAGAAGAAGAAGGTAGAGAGGGTTGCATCAGGAATCTGGCAGTGCAGGAGCTGCAAATACAAATTCGCCGGAGGATCATACAATCCCGAGTACAGTCAGAAGATTGTAACGGAGATAAGCCAGAATGTATAAATGCATAAGATGTGGAAGGCCCCTTGAAAAATCATTCGGAACTGCTGAAATAGAATGTGAATGTGGTTCCAGAGTATTTATCAAGGAAAGGCAGAACATTGAAAAGACCATTATAGCAAGATAATAACTTGAATTCATCAGGTACTTTTTTTAATATCTGCGTCAGGTGCCTTGGAAGGGCATTTGCCATGGAAGGCCATGGCATAACCAATATCCAGAGGGGTGAAACTTTCCTCATTTCCACCGGGAATGAACTTCCCGGAGGTGTAAAATTAGAAAGCGAGAAAGAATGTGGCATATGTCACGGCATTTTCCTGGACATGGAAAAATATGTTGAGATGTGCATGCAGGAATCTTCAGGATTTGAATTCTCAACTTTCCTTGTTGGATCGGTTTTTCCAGCTGAAGACTTGGATTATGAAAAAGGTTTTCAGTCCCTTTTCGGGGAACATGGAGAATCAATAAAGAAGGAATTCAACAGGGAGTTTGGAAAGTTTCTTTCATCCAGGCTGCAGAAAGAAGTGTCTTTCAATGAACCTGAATTAACGTTTCTCATAAACACCAAATACGATAGTGTGAATGCTCAGGTAAAAAGCCTCTTTATCAGGGGTATATACAAAAAATACAGGCGTGATATTCCCCAGACAAGGTGGATACACAAAACGGGCAACGGGGAATCCATTGAATCAATAATTGGGGCCAGTCTTGCGGAACTTTCAGGTTGCGCAAACTACTATCTTCATGGTGCCGGAAGAGAGGACGTGGATGTGAGGATGCTGGGGAACGGGAGAGAGTTCGTGATCGAAGCTGAAAGGCCCTGCAAAAGAAGCATTGACCTGAAACTTCTCCAGGACAAGGTAAATAGTTCAGGGAAAGGCATTGAGGTAATGGGTCTATCAATCTCTGACATCAGCGAAGTCAGGAGAATTAAGGGCGAAAAATATTCAAAAACTTATCATGTGACAGTGGGCTGCAGTGAATCCATCGACTGCCTGAAGCTGGAGAACGCCATAAGAGAACTGATTGGAAAAGTTATATATCAAAGGACGCCATTAAGAGTATCCGGTAGCAGGTCTGATCTCGTAAGAGAAAGGACAGTTCAGGGTATAAAGCTTGACAGATGCGACTGTTCATCCGGGGAACTGGATATAACGGCAGAATCAGGAATGTATATCAAGGAACTGATCAACGGGGACAATGGAAGGACAATTCCATCTCTTTCGTCTGTTTACGGTTCCGATCTGAAAGTAATAGAACTGGATGTGGTAAGGATTAACAGGAGTGATGAATGAATGACAAAGATGTCTCACGGCTCAAGAGCCGGTTCCAGAATGAAGCTGACCAAGAAACTGAAGGACAAGGGCATGCCCAATGTAAACAGGATGCTCAACAAATTCGAGATAGGGGAGCTTGCGGCAGTCAAGATTGAACCATCTATTCACAAAGGTATGCCATACCATGGATTTCATGGGCTGACAGGCAGGATTGTGGGAAAACAGGGCGAATGTTACCTCCTTTCCCTGAAGATAGGCGGAGTTGAGAAAAAAGCTCTTTCTGCACCTGTGCACCTCAAGAAAATAGAAGGTTAATTTTACATGAAAAAGAGATATGTTTCCATACCTGAAGCACTGGAAATACTTTCAAAGAAGGATACACCAACAGAATTCGAAAAAGATGCCCTTCAATATGTTGAGGGATTTTCGAAAATAGATGAAAAAGTGGCTAAAAAAGCTGTCAATGAAATAAAGAAGCTTGTTGACCTTCCTGAAAAGGTGGTTGTGAAGCTCATTGATCTGAAGCCGGCAAACAAAGAAGAAATTACAACAGTTGTCTCTTCATACGGAGTAATAATCTCGGAAAAAGATTTAAATACACTCGTGGACTATTTTAATTCTCTATAGAGACCGAGGTAATGGCTTTGGAAGAATATGCATATATTTTAGATTATTTACCGCAAGGTAGAAGCGAGGATAAGAGTTATCATAAAACCCCACTAGCCTTGGCTGTGGGCGAGACGGAGCTCAAGCTGCTTGAACTCATACCAAAGCCAAATGCACTCATTGCTGTAGGGGAAAAGGTGTATATAGGAAAGGACCCTGAAAAGCGTGAAAAAATTCTTTCTGTCAGGAGGCGCATTTCATATTCAGATCTTACAAGTGCTGGCATAAACGAGCTGCCTTATACGCTTGAATTGATAATAAACCAGAAAGAGCAGTTCTTCCTGAAATTCTTCAACGAATCCCAGCCAATCAACACAAGGAAACATACGCTTGAATTATTGCCCGGCCTTGGAAACAAGACAATGTGGAGCATACTGGAAGAAAGGAAGAAGCAGCCATTCAGGTCATTCGCAGATCTCACTGAGAGGGTAAAGACACTTCACAACCCGCAGAAGATGATTGCTAGCAGGATAATCGAAGAACTTGAAGAAAGGTATGAAAAATACAAGCTGTTCGTAGCAAAATGAGTCCTGTAAATCTTTATCCCAAAAAATACGGCCAGGTGCTTTTAAAGAACAAGAATGTGGCTCTCCAGGAGGTTCTTCTGCTAGGAGATATCAGCGGCAGATCCGTTCTGGAAATCGGCCCCGGCCCAGGAACCCTTACTGAGATACTTCTCCAAAAGGGTGCTGTTGTGACTGCTATAGAATCCGATCACCGCTTCTATGAGATTCTTAAAATGAAATTTGAATCCCAGATAAAAGGAGGCAACCTGAAGATCGAAAAAAATGATTTCCTTGAACTTGGTGGCGGCAATCCAGATTTCATAATCGGCAATATCCCGTATCATATATCTTCCCCAATACTTTTCCATCTTGAGAAGTTCAACTTTACAAGGTCGGTGCTGATGGTACAATTGGAATTTGCAAGGCGAATGGTTGCAAAACCTGGAACTGAAGACTATTCAAGGCTTTCAATTTCCACAGCTTTGAGATATAGGGTGAAGCTTGAAAAAACAGTAAAAAGGGGGAGTTTCTATCCAGTTCCAGCTGTCGATTCCGCCATTGTTTCAATAGAACCAAATCCGGTAAAATGGGAATACTCTGACGAACTTACAGGAAAAATTCTCACTGAAATTTTCTCCCAGAGAAGAAAAAAACTGAAAAATATAATAAAAAACCTGCCCGAAGATCTCATGGATAAGAGGGCAGACATCCTGACAATAGAAGATCTGAAAAAAATATTGGAGATTAGCTAGAATCTGTGTTTCCAGATGTCTTTTTCAAGGAATCCGCTATCCCCATGTTTGTCATTGGGGCCAGTCCTGCTGCCGGTGTATTCATTGGCACCATCATCAGCGTACCCTTGCCTTCGAGACCAATTTCATAGAGTATATTCAACCATCTCAGCTGGAATGCAGTGGGATTGTCAGTATACTGGTTCGCGGCTTCAACCATTTTCTGTGCAGCCTCGACTTCAGCCAGTGCAAGGGTGACCCTTGATCTCCTCTCCCTTTCTGCTGATGCCTGTCTTGACATGGCCTCCTGTAAAGCCTGTGGAACAATCACATCTCTTATCTCAACGGATGATACCTTTATTCCCCAGTGTTCTGTTTTCTCATCTATTATTTCCCTGGCGGATTCCCCGATTTTCTCCCTCTCAGAAAGTATTTCATCAAATAGGGATTTACCGAGAACTTCCCTCAGGGTTGTCTGGGCTGAGAAGTTAGTTGCAGTTGCATAGTTTTCAACATTCAAAGCAGCTTTCTGCGGGTCGATGATCTGGAAATACATGATGGCATCAACATTCAGTGGAACATTATCCCTTGTGAACGTTGACTCGGTCTTGAAAGACACAGCCTGTATCCTGGTGGACATCACCACAGTCATACGGCTGATTATGGGCGTCACATAAATTATTCCTGGCCCCTTCAGCCCCGTGAACCTACCCAGCGTTAGAACCACACCTCTCTCCCATTCCTTCAGAATGTGCAATCCTGAAAGGAGTATTATTATAACTATAAATAGTATAATAATCAAAAATATCTCTATACCTGATATGCTTGCCATATGATTCATGGTATTGGAAAAAGGCTATATAAGAATTTTTTTATTTTATATTAAGTATATACAAATCACGCAATAATTTCTAAAAGCAGAAATATTTGGCCTTTCATGTATGCTAGAAAGTATATTGGCATGATAATTATCCTCATTCTCCTCATGTTTCAATTTTTCCGAAATACCTCTCATATGCCCAGTTAACAAGATAACTAAAGCATAAAGGATGAGAATTAAATAACACCACAGCATGATAAGGATCATGAAAGTTTCAAGAGATGAAAAAAACAGGCTGGCCCTAATGTATTCCTTGGGAAAAAGCAGGTTTGGCATTATTCTTGCAATTTTCTCTGAACAGGGCATCTGTGCAGTTACCCTGCTTTCTTCATCAGATTCAATTCAGGAATATCTCAAAAAGGAATATGCCGATGCAAACATCAAGAAGAGTGAGGTCCCCGGTAAATATATCCATGAAATAGCAGAAACCATGAATGGTACGGAATCGGATTTTAGCCTTGATATCAACGGGACTGAATTCCAGATGAAAGTGTGGGACTCAATCAGAAAAATTCCGTACGGTTCGGTTAGGACCTACAGCCAGATTGCAGAAAACATGGGCCGACCGCGGGCAGTAAGGGCAGTGGCAAATGCATGCGGAAAGAATCCGGTCCCGATCATAATTCCTTGCCACAGGGTCATAAGGAAAAGCGGAGATCTGGGAGGTTATGGGTTGGGCATAAATGTAAAGAAAAAACTTCTCACTCATGAAAAATATGTAAAGGAAAAAGGAAACATGGCTTCTGGGAATGCAGAAAGTGCAGAAAAAATACCGGCAAACACGAATTAAAGGCACTTACTCTTTTTTTTGGCCGGCAAAAATAAAACAGTGCTTCCGGGATTTTCAAAAAATAATATTTAAACCGATGCAACTATACAAGTCAGGTAATAAGTCATGCAATTCAGAGCTAAACTTGTGTCATGGGCAGAGATCGAGAAATGGTGCAGAAATATCGGGAAACAGGCAATTAAATCCGGTTTCATTCCTGAGGCTATAGTGGGACTTTCCCGTGGAGGACTGGTACCTGCAAGAATGCTTTCTGACAGGATGTGGATAAAGGATCTTTACGCGGTCAAGACAGAACATTGGGGTTTTACCGCCTCCAGGGATGGAAAAGCAGTACTGAAAAAACAGGGTGATCCTGACATTAAGGGAAAAAGGGTACTGGTTGTGGACGATATAACCGACACAGGAGAAAGCATGAAGCTTGCATTTGACTATGTGAAGTCTCTTTCTCCGTCAGAGATCAGGACTTCCACCATGCTGCACATAACCAGATCAAGTTTCAAGCCAGATTTTTACTCGGAAGAGATCAATGAGGAGAAGTGGGCCTGGTTTATTTTCCCATGGAATGTCTATGAGGATCTTGACAACCTCATAGGAAGGTCAATGGTTGTTCCGTCTTCTGCCAATGAAATAGAGAAGATGCTCACGGATGATTACGGCCTTACCTTTGCTGGAATCGATCTTCCAATGATTCTTAACGACCTCGTGGAAAGCGGCAGACTAAAGCTGGAAAAAGAGAAGTACTCAAAATAAATATCACTGGGGCAGGACAATAGTTCCCGTCTGCTCCATTGAAGCCTTCCTGGAATTTTCAATGGAAGTTATTATGGATCGCTTACCACCTTTCCTGACAAACTCAATGGCAGCTTTTATTTTTGGTCCCATGCTGCCGGATGCAAAAAATCCCCTGTTGTAAAGTTCCTGAAGTTCATCGAATTTTATTCTCCCTATCTTCTCCTGATCCTTTGTCCCATAATTTGTATAGGCAAATGGCACATCTGTCAGTATCATGAAGCTATGGGCATCTATGATGGATGCAAGAAGAGAGGAGGCAAGATCCTTGTCAATGACCGCTTCCACCCCAACAAATTTCCCACGCTGCCTTATCACGGGTATGCCTCCACCTCCAACGGCAA
>JAJYYD010000141.1:1721-10478 GCA_021801305.1 Thermoplasmata archaeon | reverse complement strand
GCTTAATTTTGTTGTTTTGAAAGGTATAAACGAAGACCAGGTGCAGAGGCTTGTAAATCTTTCTGCCATACTTGGGGTCAGGGTACAGTTCATAGAATATGAAACAACAAAGGAAACCATAAATTCGGAAGATTTCCAGAGATATCATGTTGATCTTAACCCAATTGAACAGGAGATAAGCAAGAGTGCTGTGGATGTAAAACACAATATACTGCATAACAGGCCAAGATATATTGTCGAAACAGAGAATGGCTATGCAGACGTGGAATTCGTCAAACCAATGATGAACTCTGATTTCTGCAGCCACTGCACAAGAATAAGGGTGACATCAACTGGCCTCCTGAAGCCATGCCTTATGAGGAGCGACAACTACACTGATATCCTCAGGGAAGTAAGAAATGGAAACTCAGAGGAAAAACTCACAAATATATACGTGAAAGCTGTCAGGAGCAGGGAACCATACTGGAAGGAGAATTATGAAAATAGTGGTAAAGTACTTCGCGCTGTTCAGGGATATAACGGGAACTGATCAGGACACGGTTGTTATTGCAGAGGGTTTGTCAGTCTCTGAACTGCTGGAAACAATAAGAATGAAATATCCTGATATGGAGAAGACAAAAAGGGACGTCCTTGTTTCTGTAAACAGGAACTTCGCAACACATGAAGTTAAACTGAAGGATGGGGATGAGGTCGCTATTTTTCCGCCAGTGAGTGGTGGTTGATCTTGATAGATATCGGAGCGAAGGAAATTGTAAGGAGGACTGCGGTGGCATCCGGTTTCATCGAGCTTAAAAGTGGGACTCTGGAAGCCATCAAGAAGGGGGAGGTGAAGAAGGGTGATGTCCTGAGCACCGCCAGGGCTGCCGGAATAATGGCTGCAAAACACACCCCAGATACAATACCTTTCTGTCATATCATAGCCCTGGAGCACGCAGATGCAAAATTCTCAATTGAGGATGACGGAATTAAGTGCACATGCGAGGTTTCTGCAAGATACAAAACAGGGGTGGAGATGGAGGCTTTAAACTGTGTTTCTGCGTCCCTTCTCACAATATGGGATATGGTGAAGTATCTGGAGAAAGACAGCAAGGGCCAGTACCCCAGCACAAGAATTAGCACAATAATGGTGGATATCAAGGAGAAAACACCACTGAACGGGGAAGACAATGGTTCACGCTGATCATCCGCTGAAGGACCTTTCCTACCTTCTTGTGACAGTATCCACAACAAGAACATTTGATAATGACGAGACAGGTAAACTCATTCAGGAATTTTTTGAAGAAAAAGGCAGGAAGTGCAGGAGGGCAATTGTCAGGGACTCCGTTTTGGAGATACTCAGGGTTTTCAGCGAAAATGAAAGAGAATTTGATGTTTTTGTATATTCAGGTGGCACGGGCCTCACCGAATATGATCTAACAACCAAAGTGCTCAGGAAATTGTGTGATCGCGAAGTTAAGGGATTCGGGGAAGCATTCAGGAGAGTGAGCTACGACAGGTCAGGGCCTCTTACAATCCTTTCCGATGCATCTCTCTTCATAATAGAGGGAAAAATTGTCTATGCTGTTCCCGGTTCCCCAGACGCTCAGAAGATTGCAGGTGAACTGATCCTCTCAATATCAGACCACGTGTTCTCAGAGATAAAAAGGAAATAAAATATGAAATGGTGTTGTTTGCCTTAACCGATTTGAATTTTCATAACAGCTTTTCCACGACCAGAAGGTCATCCGGGTAGTTTACATTGAAGAAACAGTTCTCCATTTCACTGCTTTGCGGTATATGGATTTTCATGAATCCAGAACTAAGTATAAACTCCCGGAGGCTCTTTTTCCCGGAATTTATGTAATTTTTCAAGTCAGGTAGCAGGGAACTGTTGTAAATGGCCATCATCGGCTCAATTCTGCCATCATTCCACTGTGGCACCAGTGGTTTTCCATCATAGATATGGCACATCTCCCTGATGAATTCCGGAGACAGGAGAGGCATGTCACCAGCGAAAGCCATGAATTCATTCTCCTCTTCAATTGCAAGCATCAGGGAATTGACAAGTGTTCCTTCAGAGGTATCTTTAACGAGTCTTGCATTTTTTGTTGCCAGATAGCCATCTTTTGAAAAGACAATTATTTCATCAAAACAGCCGGAAAGCTTTATTCTTTCAAGTTCATAGTCTATCAACTGCTTGCCTCTTACAAGAATCCTGTGTTTTCCAGGAAATCTTTCGCTCATCTTGACAAATATGGCGGCTTTCATTCCTCACGAGAATCTCATCGCCCCTTTTATGGTTTTCAGCCAGCCATGTAAATATTAAAACATTATTTCAAATCCTCCGGGTACCAGGAGAACAGACATGGAATGATTCAACATGCCTGAGCAATTTGCTTTCCCTTTTTATTTCGGATTATCTCAAGGATATCTGGCATGTCTATGCCCTATTTCCTTTCACTAACTTTAGGACCATGATTTGGTAACAGTCTTTTCCTTTTCTCCAGGTATTATGGGATAGCACAGTCATGCGTGAACATTGCCACAAATGCCCTGAAATTTATTTATCTCATGTTTCCAACAGGAAATGATGCATAAGTTAATTATTCACATTACTTGATATAACTATCTCAGTGCATTATGTAAAGTATAAATATGAAAATCAACTGAATTATTAACAACAAGCTGCCCGGTGCAGGCACTTGAAAACTTTCAAAAAAGGTGGTTATTTCTATGGTTGATGATAATGTTAATGTAAATATAGACGGAAAAGACTACATGATCGGCAGAGATTTTAATTTTCTGAAGTTTCTGGAACTGAACAATATCAAAGTGCCACATGTATGTTACCAGGAGAACCTGGGGCCAATAGAGACATGCGATGTCTGCATTGTGGAAATGGATGGGAAGCTTGTAAGATCATGTTCACTGAAACCTGCAGATGGAATGAAGGTAATCACGGATTCCAGGAGGGCAAAGGAAGCGCAGATTGAGGCTACGGACAGGATACTGAAAAATCATGATCTTTACTGCACCATATGCGAGAACAACAATGAGGACTGCGATCTGCACAATACAGTGCTTTCACTCAAGATGGAACAGCAGAAATATCCGTTTACGGAAAAGCCATACAAGGTTGATGCCACAAACCCGTTCTACAGGTATGATCCAAACCAGTGCATCCTGTGCGGGAGGTGTGTGGAGGCATGCCAGGATGTGCAGGTTAACGAGACGCTTTCAATAGACTGGAACAGGGAAGTTCCAAGAGTCATCTGGGATAACGATGTACCGGTAAATGATTCATCATGTGTATCTTGCGGACACTGCGTAACGGTCTGCCCGGTAAATGCGCTTATGGAGAAGCCCATGCTGGGAGAGGCTGGATTCTTCACATCCTTTTCTGACAGCACAAAACAGCTAATGGTAAAATCGGTTAAATCCCTCGAGCCATTCCTTGGAATGGGGCCGGTCATGGGCATAAGTAACATAGAATCAAAATTGAGGGAGTCGCAGATCAGGAAGACAAAGACGGTATGCACGTTCTGCGGTGTTGGCTGCTCTTTCGAAATGTGGACAAAAGGCAGAAAGATACTGAAGGTTCAGCCCTCGCCAGAGTCTCCTGCAAACGGAATATCAACATGCATAAAGGGAAAATTCGGCTGGGATTTCGTGAACAGCAACGAGAGACTCACTACCCCTCTCATAAGGGAGAATGGAAAATTCAGGAAGGCTAAATGGGATGAGGCCATATCCACGGTTGCTTCCAGATTGGTTGATTTAAAGGAAAAATACGGCGGGGATTCCCTTATGTTCATAGCATCATCAAAGGGAACAAATGAGGAAAGCTACCTGGTCCAGAAGATGGCCAGGCAGATATTCCAGACCAACAATGTTGACAACAGCTCAAGATTCTGCCAGGCCCCGGCCACGACGGGATTGTGGAGAACAGTCGGATATGGAGGGGATTCAGGATCCATAAAGGATATCTACGAATCCAAACTCATACTTATTGTCGGTTCCAACACTGCAGAATCGCATCCGGTCCTTGCCACCAGGGTGAAGAGGGCCCACAAGATGAACGGGCAGAAACTAATTGTTGCAGACCTCAGGAAGCATGAAATGGCAAACCGGGCAGATATCTTCATGCATCCTGTACCGGGAACAGACATGGTTTGGCTTTCTGCCATCACCAAATATATCATAGACCAGAAATGGCATGACAGCAAATTCATTGAAAAGAGGGTTAACAATTTTGAGGCGTATTACAAGAGTCTCGACAGATTCACAATGGAATTTGCTGAAAAAACAACCGGAATAGGAAAGGATGTACTCATGAAGGTTGCAGAGACCATACACCAGTCACCAACAATGTCCGTACTGTGGGCAATGGGAGTAACCCAGCAGGACTTCGGGAGTGACACGTCAACAGCAATATCAAACCTGTTGCTTGTTACTGGGAATTACGGCAAGCCGGGTTGTGGTTCATATCCGCTCAGGGGGCATAATAATGTACAGGGAGCAAGTGACTTCGGCGCAATGAATGCATTTTTCCCGGGCTATCAGAAGGTAGACGATGATTTCATAAGGAAAAAGTTCGAGAAGGCATGGAACACAAGTCTTCCATCAAAACCCGGCTTCGACAACAATACCTGCCTGGAAGCTGTTGAGAACGGAAAGATCAGGGGGATGTATGTCATAGGGGAAGAGCTTGTTGCCACTGGATCTGATTCCAACTTCATCAGGGAGAGGCTTGAGGAACTGGATTTTCTTGTTGTAGAGGATCTATTCTTCTCCGAGACAGCCAGCTATGCTGATGTCGTTCTTCCGGCAGCGGCGAGCCTGGAAAAGGAAGGAACTTTTGACAACACGGAAAGAAGGATTCAGAGGCTTTACAAAGTGTTCGACCCTGCGGAGGGAAGCAGGCCGGACTGGGAGGTTGTCCAGGATATTGCCAGGTTCATTGGCTTCGACTGGAACTATAAGCATCCATCTGAGATTATGGAAGAAGCCGCATCACTTGCACCCATGTTCCAGCATGTCTCATATGAAAGGCTTGAGGGTTTCAAGTCTCTCCAGTGGCCAATGAACGAAGACGGAACAGATACACCGACACTTTACCTTAAGGAGTTCCATTTCCCTGATGGTAAAGCCTTCCTTTATCCACTTGAATGGAGGCCCATGGTTTCAGTGGATGCAGAATTTGACCTTCACCTAAACAACGGCAGGCTGCTGGAGCACTTCCATGAGGGTAATGAAACATACAAGAGCATTGGTATTTCCCAGAAGGTTCCCACATCTTTCCTGGAGGTCTCACCGGAACTTGCTAAAGAGAGGGGTATTGAAACAGGGGACAACGTGAGAATAACCTCCAAATATGGTTCAGTAAAGAACAGGGTTCTTGTTACGGACAGGGTGTCAGGAAAGGAACTTTACATGCCTATGAATGCCACTGGGGATGCGGCTCTTAACCTGCTTACGGGAAGAAATATGGATCCGGATTCACATACTCCCTCATACAAGGATCTTTCAGTAAAGATTGAAAAACTAAAGGACAGGAAGACAGGATCACCTCTTCCCAGGACTAACCCGCGATTTGGGCACCCGAAACCACAGGACGGGGTAATGGTGGAGAAGAAATGGGAAAGAGAGGATTATAAAAAAATTGTGGAGGACTGAGAGAATGGGTAAGCAGTTAAGCTACAATCCTGTAAAAGAAGAAACTTCGTCTGATTCGAAAGATGCGGTCAATGAAGGCGAATACGAATCAACAATGTTATTCGTAAGGTCACTTATGGAACACAGGGAATCAGTATTCTCTGTACTTACTGAAATAATGCAGACGGAGAAAAACCAGAACCTGTTGAACAACCTGGGAAGTATCTACAAATTTCTGTCCAGTATTGATTCCAGCTGGCTTTCAGCAACACTTGACAGAACCGCATTGAAGATAAGGGAGATCCCGGATACAGACAGGAATGTCACAGGGGTGATGGGGCTCCTGAGGATAATGAAGGATCCAGAAGTAAACACGGGAGTGAAAGTTGCCCTGAACCTGCTTTCAGCGCTGGCCCCCCATGGCAAGGATGAAAAATAATACTTCAGCCGGTTCCATCGTGCCTGGAACTGGCAAGACTGCCATAACAAAATTCGCGGAGGGTGTATTTACTGAATCAGAGGATTCCATAGCTGTAGAAGAACCGCTTGAAATAAGGATATGCAATGGCAGATCAGGAAAATGTTCCAGGTTCGCGGTTACAATGAGGACTCCAGGAGATGATGAATCCCTTGCTGCAGGACTTTTACTTACGGAAGGAATAATTAAGGGCCAGTCCGATTTCGGGACTGAAAAGTTCAAAAAAATCGAATCAAACATACTTGAAGTATGGCTTAACAGCCCATTTTCCGGTTCGGATGGTGAAAGGTATTTTCCCTCATATTCAAGCTGCGGGCTATGCGGCAAAACAAGTCTGGACCAGGTTTTTGTCAAGGGAGCCAGAATTCAGCACTCATTCAATTCAATAAGTCCTGACATCATTCTTTCTCTTCCCGGCAAGATGCATTCAAGCCAGAAAATGTTCTCAGAAACTGGAGGCATACACGGGGCGGCCCTTTTTAACTTGTCTGGGACAATGATCGTCTCAGCAGAGGATGTTGGAAGACATAACGCAGTGGACAAGGTCATTGGAAAATCTTTCCTCGATGGCACCCTGGGGGATGGGAAAATATTACAGATAAGCGGAAGGGCAGGATTTGAGATAGTCCAGAAAGCCGCCATAGCTGGTATTCCAGTGGTAAGCTCAGTTTCAGCACCCTCAAGCCTTGCCGTGGAAACTGCGGAAACTTTCGGAATCACACTCATTTGCTTTGTGCGGGAGAACAGATTCAATATCTATTCTCATGGAACGGGAATTTCCGGAAAATAATCCGGGAGATCATGGCCATCATGGATCTGGAAAAGGGAGTTCATCCATGATTCCAGCTATGTCACCACTGTCAGGAACGCCTGAAAACGTGGAATTTTCCTATAACAATTTTTTCCATATAGAATAAATTCGAATAGTTTAGATATTTAATTGGCATTGATAAAAAGGTGAGGTAACATGAGGATGATATGTGATTCCTGCGGAGGTACAGGTTGGGTCAAAGACAAGGAAGACCGGCTTGACGTATGTGAAAAATGCTGGGGCCTCGGTTACGTTGAATCAGACCAGGTGAATAAGGAAAATCCGGAAACCAGGGAAGAGATAAACCTGAGAAAGAAGTCAACTTATGTTGTCATAGGTGTTCTTGGGGCATACTATGCATCCCTGTTCGCCATTGCACAGATAATTTCATTGAATATCTTCGTTTATCTTGTTCTGATACTGATCGGTTATTACTTCAGTTCCGCGATGGGTCGCCTGTACTATAACCATGTGCGTGGAAACAAACCAAAGAATGGGGAGAAAAAAACCTCGTGATCAATTCAGAGAACCATGTGGATGGGTTGTTTACTCTCCAAAATTTTTCCGGAATTAACCTCAACATAAAGAAAATTAAATAGGTTGTCTGACATTGCTCGAAAATCCGGTGAATTAGCTTTATGGAAAACTCCATTGGGAACGTCAACGCAGGGGTAGTGAAGAAGCCTAAATCCAAGTATTTATGGTTTATGAGCTATCTCCTTTCAAATGTCTCCGGAGGCTTGACATCACCATTAATTCCTCTTTTTGTCGTAATATACCTTCACTCAAATGTAGAATTTGTGGGAATTGCATCTTCCATATCATCAGCTGCATCTGTTCCGGCACTTATTTTCTGGGGGAATCTTTCAGATTCACTTGGAAAAAGGAAGATTTTCATAGTTATAGGCTTCATTGGATCCTTTTTCGCACTTCTGCTGGTGATATTTGCGCATATGCTGTGGACTTATGTCGGAATGCTGGTGGTTTTCCAGGTTGTTGCAATGGCCTCTACACCAGTTTCGACTCTCCTGATCCTGGAGAATACGGAGGAGAGGGAATGGCCTACCGTTATGGCCAGATTTAACACGGTCTCTTACATAGGACTGGTCGCAGGGCTTCTCGCCGGTACGATCATAATAACAATTTTTGCCTCTTTCACAATGATTATCCTGCCTCTCCTTTATGTAATCTCGGCTTTCGTCTATCTGTCGGCCGGAATAACAGCTCTTGTGGTGCTTCCAGAATCCATCAGAAGACTCAGAAGATCCAGGCTGAACAATATATATTCTTTCAGGATGGTTGAAAGGCTGAGGTATTTTCCAACAGGCGTGATACACATATTCAAGTTCAGGAACATGAAGAAAGGGAAGCCGCTTCTTCCGAGAACAAGGAACTACATCCTTCTCACTTGCCTGCTTATGTTTGGTTTCCAGCTCTTTTTCGTTCCTTTTCCGGTCTACATAATAGACAAGATGGGGGCTTCGGAAACTGACATATTCATAATGTATCTGCTGAACAACGTATTTTCAGCTATAGCGTTCAAGATGGCAGGGGCTTCAGTAAGGGTTCTGGGACTCAGAAAGACAATATCTTTCTCTCTTCTGTCCAGGATAGCCATAATATCAGTTGCTTCATTACTTACCTTTATGATACTTCCAGTTGGTCCACTCCTCTATATCTCAATATTCATTTACGGTTTCATGGGATTTTTCTGGAGCTTCATAAGCATAGCATGGGTAACGTCAATCTCAAAACTGGCTCTTCCGGAAAACAGGGGGAAATCCATCGGGCTCTACAACTCATTTCTTGGAATAGGGCAGATAGCCGGATCCGC
>JAJYYD010000141.1:0-1711 GCA_021801305.1 Thermoplasmata archaeon | reverse complement strand
TCCGCCATATCAGGCTTTGTTGCCTACGACATAGGGTACGGATTTGATTTCATTGTTGCTGCTGTTGTTATAGCAATTGGAGCAATTCTGATTTCAACATTCCAGCTTCATACTCCGGAACTGGGGAAAGGATATGAAACAGGGAAGGCTGTCAGTAAGACCCCCTGATGCGGTTCCTGTCAATGACAATTCCTTTTGGAGTTATGGCAATAAGGTTCTTTCCAAGGCCTGCAACATCACCGTTGACATCTCTTCCAATTGCCTTGACTTCCTCAATCACCCTTCTCATAAGAATTTCGTCATTGGAGACATTGCTGCAGTCCAGCAGCACTATGTTCCCTCCATAAACCTGGTCAGTTATCTTTCTTACATCTTCAAAGCGGTAAATTTCGGCAACCTTAAGGGTCGTTGTCACGCCCTGTTTCTCTTCTGGGAACCTGAAATTATTCAGATCAATGAATTTTCTTCCTTCAGTCTTCCCACGTTCAGAATCTGATTGCGACTTTTTTTTCAGGAGAGCCATTTAATATTCCGTAAAACATATTTATGACCGATATAAACTTTTTTTATCGGACATCATTGAAATAAATAGTGCCAGGTAATCAGAATGTTATGATTCTGTAGCCCTGATCTGCATATCTTGTAATAGTGTCAGATACGTCTTCCAGCTTCATTCCGATCTTTGCTATATCTTCAGTCACATTTTTAGCTGCTGCATAGCCGTTGCAGGCAATCTGTATAATTTTCAGGTCAGTAAGCATTCGAATAAGGCCGTCAATATCCTGATCATGTTTTGCGAGTGCCTCTTCACTGGGACCGAAAAATACCACCTTGACATCCTCTGCCAGTTTTTTCCTGGAAATATTCTTTGCAAAATTAAGGCCCACAATCATTTTACCTTTCTGATCAAGTCCAGACAGTATTATTATGAGATATTTTTCTGTCATAATACAACTATCTAATACAGCAAAATATAGTTTGCTTCCGCATTGCTTTTTTATTAAAACAGGGAATAAATTCAAATCTGGAACTGCATATGGTAACTTGTGTTTGAACGCATGAAAGCGGGCTGGCGCCTGGCAAAAACAGTCAGGCACAGTGTTGCAAGAAACAGGGGGATATTCTATTATCCAATCATATCCGGGATAGTTTCGGTTGCAGTTTTCATTGCGATCTTTGTGTCTCTTTTTGTCGCAATTCCTTTGTCATCTGGAGGCGATACGATCCTTTTCTACCTGGGATCGCTTTTTCTGGCGTATATATTGATTGCGTTCATTTCCACATACATCCTTCTTTCAATGCTTATTCCATACAGGGCATTTAATTCAGGAAACCCTGTCACAATCAGGAATTCATTGGGGAAGGCGTGGGAATATCGCCTGCAGGCTCTTGAATGGTCAGTGTTCTATTCCGTTCTCATAATGATTCTCAGAATAATAGAGTCAAGGATGAGGGGCATCGGCGGAATGGTCATAGGCGTCATGGGTTCCCTCATGATAACAATTGCAACTTTTTTTGCTGTACCGTCAATTCTGGACAACAGATCCGGCCCAATAAAGGCCATAGAACAGAGTGTTTCAACCATCAGGAAGAATTTCGGTGAAACATTCGGTGGTGTTGCATATGTAGATCTTTATACGCTTATGTTCACATTAAGCGGAGTGATAATATTCATTCTGGGACTGGTTGTCCTGTCATCCATACTTCCGTT
>JAJYYD010000023.1 GCA_021801305.1 Thermoplasmata archaeon | reverse complement strand
ACGAGAAGATAAAGGATCTCAAAAATGAGCTTAATGAATACAAGAAGAGACATCCTTCCAATGTAGGAGTGAAGAACGGAAAGACCTACGACCTTGCAGTATCGAGAGATGTACAACCTGAAAGCATGATTCCAGAACCGACGGAGAATAGAAAACCGGGAGCACAGCCTGGACACACCGGCCACTTCAGGATTCGAAAGAGACCGACAGAAAAGTCAACGATACATCTGGATCTGCATGAATGTCCTGAATGCCATTCTCCATTGAGGAGAAAGGGATCGAGGAAACGCATCATAGAGGATATACCCATAATAAAAACAAAAATCATAGAATACAGAATGGATCGGTTGTACTGCAACAGGTGCCACATGATATACGAACCGGAGATTCCTGATGCGCTTCCCAATGCCACATTATCACTGAGGGCAATGTTAACCGTCGCATACTTCCGCATAGGGATGAGGATGAGCATCGAGAATGTATCCGCGACAATGATGAATGTCTTCGGTGTAAGGATATCAGAAGGCGGGATACAGAATATCCTGTCACAGCTTTCGGATTCTCTGGGAGACGAATATTCCTCTCTCCTGCAGGCAATAAGGGATGCATCCTCAAGGCACATGGATTCCACATCCTGGAGGATAGACGGTAATCAGTACAATTTATGGACATTCCTCACAAGGAGCGAGGCGATATTCCACATATCGAAGGGCAATGGTCATGAGGTTCCGATGGAGTTGCTCAAGGATCATGAGGGCACCGATATACACGATAGATATTCCGCATTCGAGACATTCGCATCAAAATCCGGAAATGATCAGCAGTACTGCTGGTCACACATCATATGCGATGCAAAGGAACTGGAGGATTTCTACGGCTTTGAGGGTACAAGGATAAAGAGATCGCTTCAAACCGTATTTGAGGAGGCGAAGGAATATCACGGACATGGCACAATGGACGATATTGAGAGATTACACCACAAGCTCGTATTCCTTCTTGATTCCGATTATGAGCATAAGAGGTCGAGAAGGTTTGTGGACAACCTTCTGAAACGGAAGAAGGAATGGCTTTTCAGTTTCGTAATGAATCCTGGTGTTGAACCGACAAACAACATGGCGGAGAGGGCGCTGAGACCTTCCGTGATATACAGGAAGATCTCAGGTGGATCCAGATCAGAGAAAGGAGCCGAGATATATACACGGATATATTCTGTATATTACACATCAAAGCTGAGAGGTAAGAATTTCATTGAAGACACTCCATCAATTATCAAAAGAAGTGCCAAACCGGGATGAAATTGTCAAGCACAACAGACTGACCAGTTACCTTTATTGCTTATGTTTAAATAGCATGAAAGCGTAACAATATTTTGATAAGTATGGCTGAAGTCTCATATTCAAAAGGGAGAATAGTTGGGTTTCTTCTCGTTATTGATTTCGTGATAACCATGGTGATCCTTTTCACTGACAAGAACCTCCAGACAGATTTTGGCATAGTAAAGCCCTATTTTGTGCACTGGTATGGTTTGCTTGTAACGGCAATAATAGACATAATCGGGGCTGGTATCATAATAGCAAAACCTGCAGGGGGATATGTGAAGGTTGGAACAATTGGATCATCTTTACTGGCGGTTTTTCTTGTTGCAGATCTTGCGACCTACAAGATGGTCGGGCTGTCCTCTGTTTCCCAGTTCGCAACATACCTGTTCGGGTTTTCCCATTATCCCGGTGCACTATCATATATCCCCGGGCTTTATGACGTTCTTTTCATTTTCTACATAATTACTGCAGTTGTAGGAGCCCTAGTCTTAAGAAGTTAGAGCTGAACCGCGGTGTTCTGTTCTCGGAATGAGGCGATTTGATGGCCCTACTATTAAATTTATGAAATTAAAAATTAATGTTACACAACCAATAGAAATACTTAATATTGTGAATTGATTGATAACATTATAAGAATAATGCCAGGGCCGGGTAATGAATGGAAGTGGATAAATCATGTCGACTGAGAGTGTGAGGAATTCAAAGATTTCCATGGCCACGGAGTTCTTCCACCGACTCGGAACTAAAAATTTGCTTTTTCTGGGAATATCTGGATCTGTCTCTTATGACCCTGAACCTGAGGACGATATTGATATTTTTATCATAACCTATGCCGGAAAGCTCTGGTCCACCATAATAAGAGCCATGATTGTAAGGAGGATATACAGGCTTGATCCAATATGCCTTTCGCTTTGCCTAGACTCCGTTTCAGCCATTGAAATGTTTGACGAAAGCCATGATTTTATTGTTGCAAGGGATTCCCTCCATGTTTTACCTCTTTTTGGAGATTCTTATTACAATAGACTTGTAAAAGGGAGCCCCCTGATCATGAAATTTTTTCCAGAGGAGTTCTACCCGGATGACAAACCTGCATTTATAGATAAGAAACGGGGGCTGCAGGAATCTGCGTTATACCTGCTTTCCTCGGTTTATCTTGAAATTAAGGGTCTCCTCAACAACCACAGGTATGAGAATGCCAATGAAAGAGAACGCTGCTTCAGGACAGTGCTTGGGCTTCACCGGTTCTACCTTGACAGCCTTAAATACCAGAAATTGAGGGAGCTCCGCCCGGAATGCGGTGAGGATAATGCGTAGCTCCGCCATTGTTTTTTCCTATGATTCCCAGGGTGATGTGGAGTACTACATAAAGAATCTTGAGAGAATGGGTTTCGGAAGCATGATAGTATGCGCCGAAGGAGACCTGGATCTTTCACGGATTTCGAGCCTTATGAAAGGAAAAAATGTGGAGTTTATATTCAACAGGGAAAGGATTGGTAAGAGTGCCGCGTACAACAATGCCCTGAAACGCATAAATGCTGAAATTGTTTTCCTCATATCAGGAGATGTACGCTTTGAACCCGACATTGTAAACACAATTGAAAAGTGCATGAAAGAGGAAGAAATAATAATCCCAAGAGTTCAACCTTTTTGGACAGAAAGCCTGGCAGGAAAGCTGGCCTCATTCATGTGGAATGTTCATGACACCTGCCTGGATTCTGATGACCAGGATTACCTGAAATCAGGTGGCGAATTCATGGCATTGTGCTCAAAATGCCTGGTGAACATGCCCAGGGTGATAAACGACGATGAATATATCTGCCTTACAGCCCATTTGAACGGCACAAGGGTAAGATACAACAGGGAAATTGTTGTGAGAAACTGGGTGCCTGAAACTTTCAGGGAGATTTTGGTCCAGAGAATCCGCATAAATTTTGGGCATCTGGAGATGACGAGATATCTCGGAAAAAGCGCGTCCCTGAGCCTGAATTTTCTCCATAACATGGGAAAATCATTCAGGATCATGAAGAAACACTTCTCAAGATACCCGGATGATATCCCCTATATTTTGCCTGCATTGGTTTTAGAAATGACCTCAATAGTTTGGGCTTACATGGATCTCAAAAGATCAAGGAGCCACCTTTTCTGGAAGATCGTCAGCGGTTCCCATGATTTTGGAAAGGAAAACTAACTTGAGTACGCCCTGTTTCTTAAGACCATGAGGAAATGATCTCCAAGATACCTGAACGGCCATTTTTTCCCCATTAATCTGTCAATAGCATCAAGGTCTGCCAGCCTGTTGCCCAGTAACCCGATTGGCCTGCTGAAATTTGAGGGTGGGATTAAAACCGGTACGCCTCTCACTTCCACCATACTGAAATTTTCCTTGAATATATCATAGAACTGCTTGAATGAATAAGAATAAACATCGATACAGAAACGTGAGTGCCCCTCGGGAACGAATTGCCTCATGCGCCACAGACTCCCGGAGAGTTTCATGGACAGCGCATGCATCATGAATTCCGAAATGCAGAACCTGTTGTAAACACCAGCAATGAAGTAACCATTTCCGGAAATAAGTTCATGAAGCGGTTTTGACATTCCCCTTATGAATGGTTCGCAGTTCAACGCACCGTAAGTTGAATAGCAGACATCGAATGAACCTTCCCCGGTATCCCTGATTATTTCCCCTATTTCTGAAGCCCTCAGTCTGTATGTATTCAACAGTTCTGTAAGGCCAAGTGATCTTGCCTTCTCTTTCACGATATCAAGCATATTCTGTGAGATGTCCACTGCAGTCACGTTGTAACCGCGTTTCAGTATCTCGATGGTCTCTGTTCCTGAACCACAGCCTATTTCCAGTATGTTGCCTTTGCCTGGAAAGTACTCGCTGAACAGTGCAAGTGATCTCTCCCTCAATAAACGGTTTACAGGATTCCCCATTATATGATCATCGTAATGATCGGCCACGCTGTCAAACTCCTCCCCAAGCCATCTGTAGTATTCCTCATGGGGGTCAGATCCCACTGTCCGGCTATCCCTGTCAATCTGTACAAAACGGGAGGACATTGAGTAATAATTTTTCACATAATCCTTACCATACTTATACACGAAAAGAGACAGGACAGCCGATTTGGCGTCCTCGCCTGACAGCAGCGTTGCCCTCCCATTAATCTTTATTCCATCTATTGCCAGGGAAACATGGCCATTCCTGAGTATCTCAGCAGGCCATCTGGAGTTATTGCCGGAAGAAACCAGAAATATTTTGTCATCCTGCATTGCAAAGGAGAGCCTTACCATTGATGTACCCGAGACTATGTCCAGGTATCTCGCCTTTTCCATTCTTGCCAGATGTCCAGGGGGCAGTTCATTGATCATTTCTTCAACGCCACTGTTCTTCCGGATATTGTGTCATAAATCCTGTCAATGTCGTAGTCAAGGTCTTCAACAACCCGGTCCCCTCTTTTCCTTCTCCTGAATATGATTCCCCTGCTGCAGATCAGGAATAGGTATGACCTGCCCTCCATATCAACACCCAGGCAGATTCCGCGATCTGAAAAAAGATACTTCAGGAAAAAACGTTCAGAATATATCTTCACTGATTCTCATCCCCATTTTCAGGTTTCCTCACAGATTCACCTCTCTCCTGTCTATTTTACCCCACTTTTCTGGGTTCATGAAACCCACAAGTATTTTGAAATAGTATATGGGGGAATATGCAATGTTTTTTGGATTCCTGCTGTTGAAATGCATCATGAATGTTATTGCAAGTGCCCACAATACCTGCCTGTAGTGATTTCCAGGAGTAAACCGTATCTGTGCCCCCTGCCATTCAGGCCAGTTAGGCATCTTCCGGTATTCGGACCTGTGAACCATGGCATCTTTCACATACCTGACCTTCAATGAATTCCTCTTCAGGGATTCCTGGAAATAGTATGTTTCCCTCCCCTGTAATTTATCAGGCATCTGCACACCTGATGCAAATTCTCTTTTAAACATGGTAAGGCCCAGAGGGAGGCCGTAAGCAAAAATAAATCCCACAGAGCATCCGACAACCGCTCCTACCCTATCTGACAGCATATTCTGCATCGCTTCATTGAAATATGTTCCTGAGACTATTTCAACGTCGCCGTCAACGAAAAGCAGGTATTCCGTTGTGGACTTTGAAATGCCCAGTTTAGTGGCAAACCCCAGTCCCTTATCCTCGGTGAAAAAATGCACATTGTGTGATACTGATATATCCCTGGTTGAATCGGTGCTACAGTGGTCGACCACTATGATTTTTTCATAGGGAATATAGTTCTTGACAGATCTTATGCACTTATCAATGGTGTGTGCTGAATTGAATGTTCTTATTATTACATCAACTTTCTGTTTTCCATTAATGTAAGATTGCATTATTAGATAGTATTCATATATTACCTAATAAAATTTGTTAAATTACACAGGTTTTGTTTTCTGTTTATGGGAATTAATGTTTAAGGCTTGCAACCCCCGCCA
Source organism: Thermoplasmata archaeon (assembly GCA_021801305.1). Taxonomy (GTDB): domain Archaea; phylum Thermoplasmatota; class Thermoplasmata; order Thermoplasmatales; family Thermoplasmataceae; genus Oxyplasma. The sequence continues at coordinate 4,940 of JAJYYD010000023.1, read as the reverse complement.
GGTCTTTCATGCACCTTTCTCTTATTTCTTTCACGTTTTCTTTCCGGCTTGTGAGGGAACCACGTTTCATAATCAGCCTGATCATGTTCGGGACACGGTTTCCGCAACTGCATATATACTCGCGATCAGATGCAGGTTCCACTCTGACCGAACCGCAGCTTTCACACCTGTATACATTTTTTCCACCGGAGTATTTTCCCCGTTTTGTCAACGGCTTGCCCTCAACCTCCACAATGTCCATCGCAAAATCATAGGGCTTTGCTGAGGCAATTGATGTGCCTATTCCAAAAGCCTCTGCTCCAGCCTCCTTCAGTTCACTTATATTTTCAGCATTGAGGCCGCCGGAAACCATTATCTTTATGTTTTTGAATCCCCTGAGATCAAGCTCCCACCTGACCTCCCTGATCAGTGACCCAAAATTACCTCTCCTGGAGGAAGGAGTGTCCAGCCTTATGAAATCTATTCCCTTGATGGTTTCTGCTGCCCTGATTGCGGCAAATTTCTCATCCATGAATGTATCTATCAGAAGCACCTTCTTCTGCCCTTCCCTGGTGTCTGATGCTGACAGTTTCCAGGCAGCGTCATCCCCAACCAGCAGTGAAAGGGCATGGGGCATTGTGCCAACTGGGTCCTGCCCGATCAATTGAGCCCCGAGAATTCCTGAAACTCCTGCGGAACCGCCTATGTAAGCAGCCCGGTCTATCATTGGAGATATGGCAGGATGCATTCTCCTAATTCCAAAGGAAAAGTATGGCGTATCACCCAGGATCCTCTTTATCTTTGTTGAATAGGTGCATATTCCCGTGGCCTGGCAGATAAAGCCCAGCAAAGCCGTTTCAAGTCTGCCGAAATCTGAATATTTCCCTTCAATCCTCATTACAGGAACCGGGATTCCATGATCATCTCTTGGGGGGATCATTGACCCTTCGGGTATTGAGTACACATCCACATCGTTTCCACCCAGCAGTTCAAGTACCTCATCAAGCCCGCAGAATGCAAGCCATCCGCCCAGTGGCCCCGAGACCGTGATCTCGGCGGCCACTCTTTTGTCAGTGCCGGATTGCGCAATCTCGTCAAGAGTCCTGGTGAAATACACATCTGATGCCAGGCCTTCCTTTATCTGTTTATCGGATGCGGTATTGAATCTGTATGAATTAGCACTACTGTTGCCCTCAACAGGGTCCCTGATGTTCATTTTTGCATCTGCCATCTTGATATCTCCTTCTCGAATTCCTCTGCCTTAATAATTCTGGCGCCATAATTTTTTCTCATGAAATCCAGTGCGGTTTCATGGCTTGATTCACTTATTGAAGAGCAGAGGTCTGAAATTATGTTAATGCCATAGTACCTGAAGTAAGCTCCTGCAGCGGTATGCTGAACGCATATGTCCGTGCTGATTCCGCTTATGAAAAGGTTTTCTGTTTTCGTTGCCCTCAGATAACCGTCAAGATCCGACTCAAAAAACGAGTCAAAATGTCTCTTCCTTATGCGCTGACCCCTGAAATGGCTAACTGACTGGTGAAGCTCTGATGCTTCTGTGCCCTGCAGGCAGTGTTCTCCCCATACCCTGAATTCAGGATCGTTGCTGATGTGTGTATCCATTGTGAAGACGATTGGTATTGCCCCTCCCAGTTTCCTGATCATCTCTCCTGTTTTTTCAGTCACCTGTAGTGATCTTTCCGAACCGAATCTGCCGGATACAAAATCGTTTACGAGATCCACTATTATCCATGCGTGTTTAACCCCTGATCCACCATTCAACATCTTTTCCATTATCCTGCACCTCTATGCCCATTTCAACCAGGCTGCTTCTAATAAGATCGGAAAGCGCATAATTCTTCTCCTGCCTGAGCCTTTTTCTTAGGTCCAGGAGAAGATCCACGGATTCTTTCAGGACCCCTGGGTTTTCAACAGTGTCAAATACTCCGAGAAACGTGTTTGCCCACCGGAATGTGGATAATATGCTTCGTACCGAGTTGAGTGAAAGATTTGGAAACTCCCTGTAGGCTGTTCCAGCCAGCTCCAGGAGTATCCTGAATGCAGACCTGAAGTCGAAGTCGTCATTCATGGCATCCTCCACTTCCTTCCTGTATGATGCTGCATCAAGATCGAGGTTTCCATAAACATCCCCATGAAGTTCCAGCCTCCCCTTTATGATGTTAAGGTAACGTACATTCTTCCCAGCCTCCTCCATGAGATTTTCCGAGAAATCTATAGTGCTTCTGTAGTTTCCGTTAAGCAAGGCAAACCTGATCTCCCTGCTATTGTATTTTCTAAGTGTTTCCGAGATTGTTACAAAATTACCCAGTGACTTTGACATTTTCTCCCCGTTCAGGGTCACCATTCCAGTGTGTATCCAGTATTTAGCCAGGGTTTCCCTGCCGGAAATGGATCTCATCTGTGCTATTTCCGCCTCGTGATGGGGAAAGATAAGGTCTGTGCCTCCCCCATGAATATCATACTCCGGCCCGAAGTAAGTCTCGGTTATTGCGGTGTCCTCAATATGCCAGCCGGGCCTTCCCTTGCCCCACGGAGATTCCCAGGCAGGTTCTCCCTGTTTCTGCATTTTCCAGAGCGCGAAATCTTTCTGATCCGCCTTATTGGAATTTTCTGAAATGCGGCTGCCCGACAAAAGTTCCCCGGACCTCTGGTTGGAAAGTTTTCCGTAGTCCGGGAAAGAACTTACCCTGAAGTAGACGCCATCTCCGCCCACATAAGCGTGTCCCTTTTCCATAAGTCTGGATATCTGGCTGATGATTTCCGGGATATATTCAGTTGCCCTGGCGTAATAATTCACGCTGTCCACTCCCAGTTTTTGCATGATGTCAAGATACTCGTCTGTATATTTTAGGGCAACCTCCTGGGAACTGATGTTCAGTTCCTGTGATTTCCTGATTATCTTGTCATCTATATCAGTTATATTCTGCAGGTAAAATACAGAGTATCCTGAGAGCCGCATATATTTAGCAATGCTGTCAAAAATTATGTAAGTCCTTGCATGTCCTATGTGAAAGCTTTCCTGGACCGTTGGACCGCACACATACATATTTACCCTTTTGCCCCTGATAGGTTCAAACCTCTCAACTTCTCCGGATAAACTGTTCCTGAACATCATTCAGCAAGTATATTATTCATTGATTCATAAACTGTTTCATACTGTCCTGCTAAAAGAATTCTCCATTGCATTTATACGGAACACCACGGAAATGAAAGGAAAATATGGCATTCATGACCTGAATGCCAGTTGAATCTTTGGAGTCACAAGGAATGAACCGATTGAAAGGACCTTTTTCTTTTCAATGTCTACGACTGACATTGATGCATTTCTTATGTTTATGCCAAAACTTTCCTCCTCATTGAAACCTAGGAAACTAGAAACTGCAGCCCTTATTGGAAGCGCATGGCTTACCATTATGTAGTTTCCATTATATGCACTGAATGTCTCCCTGAATCTCCTTACGTGGGAATCCCAGCTTTCCATTCCCATTTCAGTCCTGGACATATTTCCCACCTCAGAAATATTCCTGTTGTTATAATCGCCCAGTCCGGATTCCCTTATTCTGGAATCTATAACATAAGGAATGCCGATATGCTCACTTATTATTTCCGAGGTCTGCCTTGCCCTGAGAACCGGGCTTGAGATGATTCCGTCAAACTTGAATACCCCTATCTGCTCAGCAATAAATTTGGCCTGATCCCTACCCTTAAGGGTAAGCGGAAACTTCTCATTGTCTTCTGAAATGAGGTTTTTTACGTTCGCCTCGCTCTCTCCATGCCTGATAAGGATAGCCAGCTTCATTTTGATACCTTATTCTTTCTAGGTATATTCTTTTGATTGTTTAATAACTCTATTTTTTTCTAGATTATTGTGACGACCCATAAGGCAAGAAGGGTTGTGGTCAGAACCGGGAGGGCCATAAGGAATCCAGTTCCCATGTAATATCTCCAGGAAATTGTTATTCCAATCTTTTTCTTGACAGTATATATCCAGATAAGCGTGGCCAGCGATCCTATAGTCGTGAATTTTGGCCCGATGTCGTTCGCTATAACATTGACATAAACATACTGCAATCCCAGACCGGATGACCTGATTGCCAGGTTTCCGAGCATTATTGACGGGAGATTGTTCATTACAGCCGCAAGTGCTGACATGAAATATCCTGAGAAAACCAGATTTAATGGCCCCGGAAAAGCCGAGACGTCAATGAGGACGCCAGCAGCCATTGCTGCCAGTCCCTGCTCTGCCATTCCGTAAACTATAACATACATGCCTATTGAGAAAAGTATTATCTGCCATGGAGATTCTTTGAGAATCTTTTTCGTATCTATTTTCTTTCCCTGCCATGCAATAAGCAGAATGATGAGGGAGCCTGGAAATGCGAATATTGCAACCGGGATAGAATATATCCCCCCTATCGAATATATCACGGCCAGGATGCCAAGCACAGGGAGGGCCATGCTGAATATCCTCCTGTCCTTTATGGCATCCTGCTGATTGACGTTTTTCACGGTGGTAAAGCTTTCAGGAAGCGATTTGCCGTACATGGCCAGTAGAACCGCAAGACTTGTGAGGACTGCCACTGCATCGGGAATTATCATTGCCTCAGCATACTGAAGAAAATGTATGTCAAAGAAACTTGTTGCAAGTATATTGGTCAGGTTGCTGATGACAAATGGGAGGCTGGCAGTATCCGCAATAAATCCAACGGCCATGATATATGGAAGATATGACTTTCTTGGGATGTCTGTGCTGGAAAGAACCCAGTATATTATTGGGGTAAGTACCAGTGCCGCACCGTCGTTGGCAAAAAAAGCAGAGACAAATGAGCCGAAAAGTATGATGAGAATGAATAGCCTTATGGGGCTCCCATGAGCTATCTTTTCAAGCCGGGATGCCGCATATGTGAAGAAACCTGATTCATCAAAAACCATTGTTAGGA
>JAJYYD010000027.1 GCA_021801305.1 Thermoplasmata archaeon | reverse complement strand
ATCGGAGTTCATCATTGGTTTGACGAATTCCACGTCTGCATAGCCATTCTCTGTTTCGACAATATATCTTGGCCTGTTATGCAGTATATTGTGTTTTACATCCACAGCACCCTTGCTTATCTCCTGTTCAATTGGGTTAAGATCAACATGATATCTCTGGAAATCTTCTGAATTTATGGTTTCCTTTGTTGTTTCATATTCTATGAACTGTACCCTGACCCCAAGTATGGCAGAAAGATTTACAAGCCTCTGCACCTGGTCTTCGTTTATGCCCTTCAAAACAACAAAATTAAGCTTTATTGGATCAAAATGTGCCTCCTTTGCCGCTTTTATTCCTTCTATCACCTTATCCATGGAATCAGTGCCGGTAATGAACTGGAAGCCTTCCCTCTCAAGTGAATGAAATGATATATTGATTCTGTCCAGGCCGGCAGCTTTGAGTTTTTCCGCATATACGGGCAGCATGAAGCCGTTGGTTGTCATGGAGATGTCCCCATCTATGTGCTTCCTTGTCCTCTTAACTATATCCACAATGTCGTTTCTGAGAAGGGGTTCCCCACCTGTGAATTTTATCTTGTTTACGCCCATTTTATGACCTATCTCAACAATTCTTTCTATCTCCTCAGGCGTCATTTTTTCTGAATGGATGCCGGTCCCTTCCATATGGCAGAAGAAACACTTGAAATTGCAGGTTGTATTCACCTGGATCCTCATGCTCGTTACGGGTCGGCCGTAATCGTCAGTGATCATGATACAACTATTTTAGAATCCTTAATAACCTTTGTGTGACTTTAAAGAACGACATAATGAACCTCAGGGTCCATAATATTCCTGCTGAGTCAATGCCACTCCTTTTCACCTTCGGCAGTTATGTCCATTTTCCAGATGGGGGCTCGGGTCTTCACTTCATCTATTATGAACTGGCATGCCCTGAAAGCCTCTTTCCTATGTGGAGAAGACACGCATATCGCAACACTGTCTTCCTTTATTCCAAGACGTCCAAGCCTGTGCACAAGATTGACATCCGTTAAATGATAGTTGTCAGTTGCCTCCTTAACGATCCTATCCAGCTCCTCCACAACCATCTCCTCGTAAGCCTCGTAGAAGAGCCACTGAATCTCCTTGTCCTCAGAGTTTTTCCTGACAGTTCCAAGAAAAATGACTATGGCTCCAGCCTCTGGATTTCTTGTGTTCTCTATTAATTCATTGACATCAATTTTTTTTCTCTGGACCGAGCATTTCAACTTACCACCAGACCTGTAACATGACACATATTGCCTGTATAGTTAAATAATGTGCCCATGAATTTCATGCGAAATTTCATCAGATAACTGATTCCATCCAGAGTGAGAGAAGTGTCAATGTAAGTACAGGAAGAGCAATTATAAACCCCACTTTCATATAATAGGCGTAGCTTATTGTGATGCCTTTCTTCCTGTTAAGTGTGTATATCCATAGAAGAGTGGCAAGGGATCCAATGGGCGTGAATTTTGGGCCAATGTCGTTTCCGATTACATTGGCGTATATGAGGGATGAACCGCCATGGATTGAAGATATACTTAGTGCGCCAAGCATCACTGATGGCATGTTGTTCATTCCGGCTGCCATTGTTGAGAACAGGTATCCGGAGAATATTATGTTAAGTGGGTCTGGCAATGTCGATATGTGAATCAGCAGGTAAGATATGAGGAAAGTGAATCCTTCTCTTCCGAGACCGAAAACAACAAGATACATGCCGAAAGAGAACAGGACAATCTGCCAGGGTGCTTCCCGGATAACCCGGACAAGATCTATCCCTGACCTGAAATGGGATACTGTGAGGACTACTATGGCAGCTGACATTGCCACAAACGCAATTGGTATGTCATAATAACCGCCAATCGAATATGCTACAATGAGCACCATTATTGTGGGAAGGGCCATTTTGAAGATATACGGTTCTCTGACAGCTTTTCCCGGGTCCTCCAGTTCCTCCGTCCTGTATTTAGCCGGGATTGACTTCCTGTAGAAAAGCCAGAGAATGAGGATGGAAGAAGCTATTGAAACCAGATCGGGAATGATCATCTCCCTGGCATAACTGTTGAAACTTATCTTGAAGTAAGTGGTGCTGACAATATTTACAAGGTTGCTGACAGGCAACGGAAGGCTTGCTGAATCCGCTATGAAGCCCGTTGCCATTATGAACGGTAACACAGCCTTTTTCGGGAATTTCAGGCTGGTAAGTATCTCGTAGACAATGGGAGTAAGTATCAGGGCGGTTCCGTCATTTGCAAAAATTGCGGATATGCCTGAACCCAGAAGAATTATTGAAAGAAACAGCATTACACCATTGCCTCCTGCGAACCTTGCTATCTTTAACGCTGCATATTTGAAAACCCCTGCCTCATCAAAAAGGAGAGAAATGATTATTATGGCTATAAAGGTGAAAGTTGCATTCCACACTATGCCCCATACAATGAGAACACTTTCAAGATCGATGGTTCCAAGTGCCAGGCTTGCAACTGCCCCGGCCATTGCCACATACCCTATTCCAACGTTTCGCGGTTTTTTCAGTACCAGCACAAGTGTTGCTGCAAAGATTATTATTGATACTGGAAACAGTATTCCCGGCCTAAACAGAACGTCCATCCCTTGAATTATGGCACCGGATCATTTCGGGCAGATTTCTCCACAAGTTCCATGACCTTTTGCTCTATGGTGTCCCGGATTGATCTCACTTCATCCAGGGATTTTCCTTTTGGGTCCGGGAGATTCCAGTCCACGATTTTTTTCTGCATGGCAGCCAGAACGGGTGCTGGACATGCATCCTGAAGTGAGCAACCCATGATTATGACAAGGTCTGCCCAGTTTATCATAGGGTCTTCAAGCATTCTGGGTCTGGAATCGGTTAAATCGATCCCTTTCTCTCTCATTGCCTCAGCAACAGTTTCGTTGATTTTCGATGACGGAACCGTGCCGGCACTCTGTGCATTGAGTCCTATATGCTTTGCAAATGCCTCGGCCATCTTGCTTCTTCCAGCGTTTTCCACGCATACAAACAGATAGTTCTTTCCTTTCAAGTATTATTCAACTCCGCATGTTCTCTTTACGAATTCTCCAAAATTCAGGTCTTTGATGCTGTAATATGCCCATTTCCCATTCTTCCTCTTCCTGATTAAGCCTGAATTCTCCAGTATTCCTAGATTTCTGGATACTGTTGGCTGTGGCATTTGGAATAGGTATTCAATTTCACAAACACACTTCTCGCCTCTGGAGATCAGAAGAAATATCCTCAATCTTGCTGCATCTGAAAGCGCTTTCATTTTCCTTTCAACATTCCTTATCTCTCCGGACTTTTCAGGATCATCAAGTATTCCCAGGAGGTTTCTGGACCCTTCTATGTCATCCATTGAGCATATTCCTGCCTGGAGGATATGTTCAAGCAATGGTTCACCAGCATCTGCCATGAGACATGATTGGAAATATGGATTTAAATATTTACATATATAGATATGATGATTTAACTTGAATGAAATGCTTCAGCGTGACTCCAGAAAATTAAATAATGCCATTGCGGATAGTATGCCATGCCTCAGACAGCGTTGGTTATAGTTGATGTCCAGAAAGCCATGTTTCCTCCTGAGAATCCGGTATTCAAGGGTGAGGAAATTGTTTCAAGAATTGCAGATTTTGCTGGAAAGGCCAGGGAAAGAGATATTCCGGTAGTTCTTGTCCAGCATTCAGGTCCTCCAGGAGATTCCTTCGAACCAAACAGCGAGGGATGGCATCTCAGGGACGAGATTCTTTCAGGGGAGTCAGAACCAGTTGTTCACAAGGATACCCCGGATTCTTTTTTCAATACGGATCTGGACCTGATTCTTAAAAGCATGGATGTGAACCGCGCCATAATATGTGGAATCCAGACGGAGTTATGCGTAGACACTACCTGCAGATCGGCATTTTCGCATGGATACAAAGTTGTACTTCTTTCAGACTGCCACACAACCTGGAAAAGAGGGGACATAAGCCCTGAACAGCTCATTTCAAACACAAACAGCATAATTGCGGAGTGGTTTGGCGAGGTCATGACAGCCGCAGAAGCGGAAGAAAGAATTATGGGCCCAGAAGAATAGGCCATTTCCATTACTTAAGGAATTGACACCAATGGCTTTTTTACAAGAGAATTTGAGGAAGAAACCATTGAGTTCAAGATGAAACTACGCAGTCTGTTTTTAATTTTGGTTGCAGATTCGTATTATTAATTCAATGTATTTTCAGTACTGTTAATGAATTTCAGGTACTTCTAAAAAAATTAAGTAGTCTTGCATTATAATGAAGCAATGAAAGATGGTTTTTCTTATATTCCTGCGAAGAATTCTGTTGAAAGGACGAATATTAACTATCTTATGAAGAAGCATGGTTTCAGCACCATGAAAGAACTTTACGACTGGGCTGATTCCAGCCGTAATGAATTCTGGAATGCAATGGTCAGGGACTTGAACATTACGTTCTTCAGGAATTATAACAGTGTTTTTGATGATTCTGGTGGGAAGCAATGGACGAAGTGGTTCACCGGAGGCACAGTCAACATTGTTTACAATGCTGTTGAGAAGTGGAAAGACCGTGAAGAATATGCAGTAAAGTTTGAAGACGAGAACGGGAGAAAACAATATATAACTTTCAATGACATGGATAAACTCACCGGAAAGCTGGCAGGAAGCCTCCTTGACCTTGGTATAAGGAAAGGTGACAGGGTGGGTATATACATGCCCCTGAATCCTGATTGCGTTATTGCTTTCTATGCCGTGATGAGAATCGGTGCGGTCTCAGTTCCAATATTTTCCGGTTATGGAAGGGACGCGCTTCAGACCAGGATTGATGATGCCGGAATCAAATACCTTTTCACGTCGGAAAGCTACAGGAGAAAAGGCAAAGAGATAAGAATGGCAGAGACGGCCAGATCTGTCGAAAATGTAAAACTTATCATTTCCGGATCAACCGAACTGAAGGAGAGCGAGATTTCTTTCTCAGAACTTCTTGAAAACGGGAGTTATACTGAATCGGTTCACACAGAAAGTGAGGATCCGGCAATAATGCTGTATACCTCCGGGACAACAGGAAAACCCAAGGGTACTGTGCATGTGCATGGAGGCACGCTGGTTAATGTCACAAAGGAAGTCAAGTACTACATGGATGCAAGGCCCGGAGATACACTATTCTGGATCACGGATCTGGGATGGATGATGGGGCCATGGGCCATAATAGGTGCAAACTGTCTCGGGGCCTCAATATTCCTTTATGACGGAGCAATAGACTTTCCCAACCCCGACAGGCTCTGGGACCTTGTGGATGGGAACGGGATCACCCTTCTTGGTGTCTCACCGACATTGATAAGGAATTACAAGTTCAAGGGGGTTTCCAGAGAACTGAAAGGTATCAGGGTATTCGGTTCAACTGGCGAGCCATGGGACGAGGAAAGCTGGCTATACCTTTTCAATGTCCTGGGATCCGGAAAAGTTCCCATCGCAAATGTATCAGGCGGTACCGACATAATAGGATGTTTCCTTGCCTCAACTCCGGCTATTCCACTGAAACCCAGATGCCTTTACAGGGGGCTTGGCATGAATGTTTCAGTATTCGATGACGGCGGAAATGAGATTCACGACCGCATAGGTTACCTGGTGGCAATAGAACATACTCCCTCAATGACAAGAGGCATCTGGAAGCAGCCTGAAAGATACATGGAAAGCTACTGGTCAAAATATGGAAAGTCATGGAATCAGGGTGACTGGGCAGAGATGGATAAGGATGGCTATTTCTATCTTTATGGAAGGGCTGACGAGGTCATCAAAACATCGGGAAAAAGGATTGGACCAAATGAGGTTGAGGACTCAGTGCTGAGGGTCTCCGATGCAAGCGAGGCAGCCGTCATAGGGATTCCCGATGAGGTCAAGGGGGAAGCCATTGTTGTCTTTTATACGGGAAAAGAAGGTGAAGAGACCATTTCACACATAAAGCATCAGGTTGAGAAAAGCCTTGGCAAATCCTTCTCGCCTAAATATATCATAAACCTCAGTACTCTCCCGAAAACCAAGAATGGCAAGATACTGAGGCGTGTCCTGCGTACAACTTTCCTTGGGCAGGATCCTGGCGACATAAGCAATATTGAGGATAAATCTGTAATAGAACAGATCAGGGAAAAGGCTGCAGCGGCCAGAGGCAACTGAAATGGAATCCCGCCAGTTCGAGATCAGGATACTTTCGGATGGTTCTTTCTCGCTTGACCCGGGAGCATTTTTCGGAACCGTTCCAAGGCCCATATGGAACAGCCATTTTTCACTAGATGTGAGGGGAAGGGTGAAACTGGCACTGAACATTCCGTTTTTCATTGGGAGACGATATTCATTCCTCATAGATTCCGGCATCGGGAACACCTTTGATTCAAGGAAGGCTGAGATTTTCCAGTTCACCAAGGAGTCAGATCTCCCGGAACAGGTAAGCAGGTTCTCCTCCCCGGAAAAGGTTGATTTCATAATACATTCTCATTTGCATTTTGATCATGCGGGTCATTCCATTTCCATGGAGAAAGGCAAAAGGCATTTCCCAAATGCCAGAATAGTGGCCCAGAAGGAAGAAGCCCATAATGTGAGGAACACAAACGAGATAACCAGATCAAGTTACGGGATGATGATAAACAGGTCTGACAGCAGGTACCTTTCCCTTATTGAGGGCAGCAGGAACATAAGGAATGGGATAAGGGTCATCAAGACAGGAGGGCACACCTCAGGACATCAGGTGATTTTCGTTGATGACGGACCAATGAAAATAATGTACCCCGGGGATCTTATACCTACCACCTTCCACCTCAAGCCAAACTACATAACGGCAATAGACACTTTTCCGCTGGATACATTGAAGATGAAGAAGAAAATCATAGAGAAGGCAATAAGGGAAAATTATGTGTGCATTTTCAACCATGATACCAAAATAGCTGCCGGGCGCATAGCAGGAAGCGTTTCAAAACCTGAAGTCATCCCTGTGGACATCTAGATTTTTATGGCGTCCTGCTCAGACAGTATAAGGTCCATTGCAAGTTCAGCAATATCTGTTGCGTAAAGACCGATTCTCGATATCTCTTCCAGTGTTGCTGCTTTTGTATAAATGTCCTTTATTGATCTGTCCTTGAGCAGTTCACTTCTCAATCTTATTACATCATCCTTCCTGTTGATTATGCTGTTAAGGTTTGCATAAGTTCTTGAATAGAATGCAGTTATTGCCTCCCTGTACATGGTCTGGGCAGTTCCCAGGAAACCTGTTATTCCCTCAGTGCCTTCTTCCACGCTGCCCGCAGCATCACTCCATATTTTTGAGAGGTTTACGGCATGATCAGCTATCCTTTCAAGTATCCTGGAGAGTATGAGGGAGAAAGTGCTGCTTGCGTCTCCCTGTCCACCCTTTAGGACCTCCCTGTATATGTACCACTGGTACCTGTCAACATCGTCGTCCCTCTTTTCTATACTTTCCAGCAGTTCCAGGTCCTTCTTCCTTATTCCTTCTATGACATCAGCAAGCATGGTCTCCACGTTGAGGGACATTCTCCTGACTGAGTTGTTCAGTGGAAATGTGGCTGAATCAAGTACATTCTGCAGAACTATTGAATTGGCTGATTCCTCGAATATCTCCACGCCCATGACAACCTTCGAAAATCTCCTTATCTCTTCCCTGAGGTCCGGTTTCATATGACCTTTTGTCCTTATGATCAGGGTCTCGAAATTAGAGATATAAAACGAGGTCATGGTTCTCTGCAGTAAGTTGCGATCCTTTACTTCGTCCTCAATGTTTATTGTTTTGACAACCTCTTTGTGTTCAGCGGACCTGCCGCGTATTAGGATGTTTCCATCCTCTTCCTCAAGGATGAGTTCAGACCCCCTTTTCAGTCCGTTCTCCCTTGCCCATTTTGATGGCAGTGATACAATGAATGTTGATCCTCCGGTCTGTTGTACCTTCCTTGTTGTTTCCATAATACATGAGGCAACAAATATATATTTTATTTATTGTTTTTAAAAAATAGGATAGTATTCAATGAACTATTATTCATATTTTATCGGGATAAAAAGATTTGTGAATCGTTCTGATACATTAAATTAGAAGAGCTTCTTTCTTATGACGCCGGTGATTTTCTGTTTCAGTTCCGGAGAAACTTCCTCTATATTATGTGCCGCCTTTGCATGATCTGATATTTTCATAAACAGATCATCATTGCTCTTCGACGAAGTTGCAAAATCGCAGTCCATGCCTATATCCCTGCATTTAAAGTGGTAGCTTGCCATAGTTTATCAACTCTTAACAAGAAAGATGTTACATTTAAAACTTTTGACCGCCGATCCATGCGAAATTTAAGCCCTTTTCCATGGGGAATCAAACTTTAGATATACTGCAGAACTATCTGAAGCAAGGTCTGAAATGAAAGAACCTGTAAACCGGAAAAAAATCATCCAGGTGCTTGGAACTTCGTCCAATGCCGGAAAATCAACCATAGTAATGGCAATATGCAGGTTTCTCAGCAGAAAAGGCTACCAGGTTGCCCCTTTTAAATCCATGAACATGTCTCTTAACTCAGTTGCAATAGACGGGGGTCATGAGATACCAAGATCCCAGTGGCTGCAGGCATTTGCAGCATCCACGCCACCATTGAAGGAGATGAGTGCCATACTTCTTAAACCAGAAGGAAAGGAAGGCTCTCAGGTCATTGTGAACGGGAAAAGCATGGGAGTCATGTCCATTGACACTTATTACAGGTACCTTGTTGAGAACGGAAAACAGGTTGTGAAGGATTCCCTCGACTACCTGTGTGATCATTTCGACGTGGTTGTAGCGGAGGGTGCAGGATCACCTGCAGAGATAAACCTCATGGAGAGGGACATCGCAAACATCTATGTCTCTGCCATATACAATACACCTGCAATACTTGCAGGAGATATTGAAAGAGGAGGAGTTTTTGCCTCGCTGTTCGGTACAGTGAAACTCATGCCGAGACCAGATCTTGTGAAAGGCATGGTCATCAACAAGATGAGGGGTTCAAAGGATTTGCTTGGTAGCGGCATCAAAAAAATAGAGGACCTGACTGGAATTCCAGTGATTGGCATACTTCCCTATGTTGACGGGGTTTTCCTCCCGGGGGAGGATTCACAGGATTATGACCGCACCCGGCTCGATAACCCCAATATCTGCCTTGTAAGGTATCCCAGGATGGAGAATTACAGCGATACAGATCCATTTATCATATACGGAACCGGGTATCACAATGTTACATCATCCAATGCCAGGGACCTGGACATGGCAAAAACCATAATACTTCCAGGATCAAAAAATGTGGAAACCGACCTGGAATATATCAGGAACTCAGGAATTTATGAAAAATTGCAGGATGCCAGGAGAAGAGGGGCAACAATATTCGGAATCTGCGGCGGATACCAGATGCTTGGAAAGATCATTTCAGATCCGGAGGGAGTGCAGATAAGGAAGAGGAGAATTGAAGGGCTTGGCTTCCTGGATCTTGCAACAGAATATTCTGGAGTTAAGAAAGTGGATTCAGTGGAATATGAACTGGGGTATCAGGGATTTTCACACCCAGCTGCCGGAAAAGGTTATGAGATACATTACGGGACAGTTTTTTCAAATGAAAAACAGCACCTTCTCAATATTGGTGACAGGAAAGAGGGATCTGTATCTCCTGATGGAAAGGTAATTGGCACAAATGTTCATGGAATTGTGGAAAACAGGGATTTCACCAGTTACATAACCGGCGAAAAAATTCCTGACGTGATCTACAGTGAAGAACTTATGAGAAGAATTGACATCATTACAAATTATTTTATTGAAAACATGGATATGAGTTACATAGAGAGACTTGTAAAATGACTTTGAATTCACTTGAAATAAGCCTGTCGGTCCTGATCGGGGCACTGCTAGTTGATTTTCTTTTCGGGGAACCGAGGAGCTACATACATCCAAATATCGTCATAAGGAAGATAGGGACCTATTTTGATCAGTTCTTCAGGATCTGGAAGAACAAGGCAGCGGCGGGTTTCCTTTATCTCGTTTTTATCTCCGCCCTATGCCTTATACCTGTCCTGGCGGTTCTGAAAGTTCTTAGCTTTTTTTCGGTCATCTATGTTGTGGCTGCAATTATTGTGCTGAAAAGCACCTTTTCCATTACTGTAATGGGAGAAGATGTCAGGCCCATCATAAGGGCCCTGGATGACGGCAGCCTGGATGAATCCAGGATGTATCTTTCAAAGCTCGTGAGGAGAGACACCTCCAACCTTAAGGAATCGGATGTTGCGTCAACAACTATCGAATATATATCGAAGGGAATGGTGGATGACGTTTTCACGCCTCTCATGTTTTTTGCAATCTTCGGGGTTATTGGAGCCCTGTTCACCAGGGTGGTAAATGTCCTGGACAACCTGGTCGGGTTCAAGAACAGGAGAAACAGGGAGTTCGGTAAGTGGACTGCAATTGCGAAGACACTGGTGAATTACATACCCGCGAGAATAGGTTCTTTCATAATATTCTTCAGCTCGGAAATGCTGAACTACAGGGTTCAGGGCGTCTCTTCACGAAGGGTTGCGTGGATTGTTGACAGCGCAAACAACGGATGGCCAATCGGAGCCTATTCCAGTTCCCTCAATATACGAATTGAAAAAAAGGGGGCTTATATAATTAATGAAACAGGGTATGAAGCCACGTCAGGTGACATTAAAAGGGCGCTGAGGATATATTATCTTTCATTCTATGTTTTTCTCGTAATT
>JAJYYD010000009.1:1011-10931 GCA_021801305.1 Thermoplasmata archaeon | reverse complement strand
AGCGGCTAGGTATTACGCTACCTTAAGAGGGTCATAGTTACCCCCGCCGTTTATCGGCCCTTCTTTCCCTTGAACGGGACTTTCAGGTACCGACACTGGGCAGGTTTCGACCGCTATACACATCCTTACGGACTAGCAGCGATCTGTGTTTTTGGTAAACAGTCGGGGTCCCCTTGCCACTGCGACCTATTCTCTCTCAGAATAGGCACTCCTTCTACCTAAGATACGGAGCTATTTGGCCGAGTTCCCTCGCGCCCATTAGGCCCAAACGCCTTGGACTTCTCATCCAGGGGCACCTGTGTCGGTTCTTGGTACGAACTCTGGCTTGACCCATACTACTTCTTCACAGGCTCCAAGAATTAAAGGAAGCCCTATAAAGGGCCTCTCTTGCATTCATGAACTTCTCGTCATTACAACTCTCCATTCACTTATACACAAGAATACATTGACACCTGTACTCCCCCTATCTTAAAGCATATAGCATGGCAAAACACCAGAGGTGCTGGAATATTAACCAGCTTCCCATTCGGTCAACTCTTGTTAAGGATGACCTTAGGATCGACTAACCCTCGGCTGACGAACATTGCCAAGGAACCCTTAGCCCTTTCGGCGGAATTGATTCTCACAATTCTTTTCTGCTACTTTTACCAGGATCCGCGATGCTCATACGGTCCATCCCTCCTTTCGAAGAGACTTCTTTCCATATGGCACGCCCCCCTACCAGATCACCTTTCGGTGCTCGAAGGTCTCGGTTGCTGACTTTAGCCCCTTCCATCTTCGGGACATGTAGCCTCGGTGAGTGAGCTGTTACGCACTCTTTAAAGGATGGCTGCTTCTAAGCCAACCTCCACACTGTCTTTGGCCACAAACCCCTTTGATTTGCACTTAGTCAGCATTAGGGACCTTAACCCTCGTCTAGGATGTTCCCTTCACGGGCACAGAGCTTATCCCTGTGCCCTAGCATCCAGCTTCTACGATCTTGACAAGTTCGGAGTTTGATAAGTTGGCGCAGTCTTTCGACTGCTTACCGACTATTCGGTCGCTCTACCTCGCCAAGCATCTCAGCTGAAGTCTACCTGCGGGTAGTATCGGGGGGAACCCGCTATTACCGGCCTAGATTAGCCTTTAACCCCTACACCCAAGTCATCCAAACGATTTGCACATCAGAACTGGTTCGGTCCTCCACCTGGCTTTCGCCAAGCTTCAACCTGCTCAGGCGTAGATCGACCGGATTCGGGTCTTCCACAAGTGACTAAACGCATTATTTACGCTATCCCTCCATTGCTGTGCGGATAATTGCTTTCGCTTCGGCTACTCCTTAAAGGATTAACCTTGCCACTCATCAAAACTCCCTGGCCCGTTCTTCAACACGGATAATAGAACACTGGTCTACCGTAATTAACGGTATCACTCCTTGAGTGCCCTATAAGTTTATCGCTGCTTGGTTTCAGGCTCTTTTCACCACCCTTTCGGGTTACTTTTCAGTTTTCCCTCACGGTACTTGTTCGCTATCGGATTTGGGAAGTATTTAAGGTTGGATGTTAGTGCCACCCATATTCCCGCGCGAAAAATGACGCACGGTACTCAGGATACCACCCCTTGTAGCTTGAAGTCTTACTCAAACGGGGCTATCACCCTCTCTGGCTCTGCTTTCCAGCAGATTATAATTCAACAACGAGGCATTAAAGGTGGTCCAAACTCCACATCTATCCCCCTTTTCAAAGGGAAATTCGGTTTGCCTTATACCGCTTTCGATCGCCTTTATTAACGGTATCTCGATTGATTTCTTTTCCTCCGGGTACTAAGATGTTTCAATTCCCCGGGTTCCCTCTCCTTTCGGAGTGTCTTAAAAGACAGGAAGTCCCATTCGGATATCTTCGGATCTCGGGCTCCATGCACCTCCCCGAAGCTTTTCGCAGCTTGGCACGTCCTTCATCGGCTCCCAAACCAAACCATCCCCCAAGCAGCTTAGCAGATTACACAATCCATTTTGCTGCGATTAAACATTGACTGGCGTCATCGGTCATAAGACCTCTTACCCTTCCCTTCATAAGTTATGGACTTAGAAGGTGCATTTTAGTGCGTAGGCAGGATATATCCTTTGACAATATAAGGGTTTTCATGTCAATGTTTTATTCTGAAATCCCCAATAAATTTCAGAGTCTTCATGATATCTAAACCTTCTTTTTATAATGACCGGTCAAAAAATATTTTAGGATTGGAAATTATGTGTTAAGCTCCATCCAGATACACGATCATGTTTATGATGTTAAGTGCCCTGAGCCAATAGAAAGCTGATTTTTCGTTGGAATTTGGCTGAGTTACCCCCACAATTGGTCATGTCTTTTGAAAATGATGTGATTGATGTAATACTTACATGAAAAAATCATAAGCTATTGGATATTGAAAACGGAAATATATGCTGAACCCATGGATCAACGTGAAGAAACTTTCCAGAGTGATCGGGGTATGCGGTTCAGCTTTTGACAGATTCAGGCATGATAGGGAAACTTTGTTGTTTGCCCTTGTCAGGATGGATGGGCGGCTGGAAGGAGTTAGCAGGATCAGTATTGATACCGACGGCACTGATTCAACCAGTGCTATTTCAGATGAGATTCTTAACAGGTACTGTGAAAGAGCCAATTATGTTATGTTGCCCGGAATAACATTTGGAGGCCTCAATTTGTGTGACATATCAGAAATAAACGCTGCAACTGGACTTCCTGTTCTTTCCATTGTCAGGCATAGGCCTGATCTTGATTCTATAAAACATGCAGTGATGAAGCATACACCTGATCCACAGAAAAGAATTGCCATCCTTGAAAGGACCGGGATTTTTGCCCTGTTCATAAATAATAGCTATATGATTTATGCAAATCTCGCAGGAATAGATGCTGCAGAAGCAGAATTGCTGTTAAGAAAAAGTACACTTTTCGGAAAGATGCCAGAACCTCTGAGGATAGCGAGAATGATCTCGGGAATAGTATGATTTAAAATATATGCACCTGAATTCTTTTATGTTTCATGGAAAGTTATGCCTCATGACGGGCTTTCCTGTCACAATTGACCTTCCAGTTTACATAGATTATTAATGAAGAATGCAATTCGAAGCCGTAAATGAAAACAGCATCTGCAGTGATGTTTGATCTCGACGATACACTCTTTGATTACACTCATTCCAGACATTCTGCATTTATGGCTCTCAAGAACAAATATCCGGAACTCAGTGGCACAACCCTCGGTGAACTGGATCGCCTCTGGACCCTTTACTGGAGACAGCTGGTCCCTTCGGAGACCATAAGCCATCACTCAGGCATCTTATACATGAGAAGAGAGCGTATCAGACTCATTCTTTCCGGATTCGGAGTGCCCCTGGCTGGAAAGGATCTTGATTATGCTGTCAAGACATACACTGACAGTTATGAGGAATCCATGCGACCTGTCCCGGGTTGCCTGGAAGTTTTGAATGAATTGCGTTCAAAAAATATACCTATTGGCGTAATAACCAACAATCCAAGGGATGGCCAGGAACAGAAACTGAGAGGTTGCGGAATCGATGGCTATGTATCCGTTCTTGTTGCATCCGGAGATCTGGGCTATTCCAAACCGGACCCCAGAATATTCCAATATACCGTCAATAAAATGGGCGTAAGCCTGAAAAATTCCATTATGGTTGGAGATACTCTTGAAGCTGACATTCTGGGTGCCATGCGATCAGGAATGAAATCCATCTGGTTGAACCGTTTTGGCAAATCCATTCCTGAAGGGTATGAGGATGTTAAGGAGATCAATTCCTATTTTCCAATCCATCGTTTCATGGACTATCTGAACATATGAGGGAAAATTCATGACTTTATGGACGATTTCCAAGTCTTCTGTTAACTTTTATGAACCGTTAATTCATGAGGTTTTACTATAGTCTGTCAGGATAAACACCTGCAATAATCAACAATTTATAATTTTGAGTTTTTTAAAAAGGGCAGTATTATTATTTCAGTATATGCACTGAATAAAATTTTTAAAAATTTGGAGTGAATTACTCCCTGTACATATTCATGTCGAGTTCTTCGACCATGCTTTCCTTGACCTTGGGAAGGTTTTTCAGGATATCATCCAGTTTTTCTTCTTCCACAGGCATGTATTTCATCTTGCCGAGAGACATGTGATATGATCCGGGGCATAATACTCCTTCCTTAACAACGATTGCGTCGGGTTTCAGTGAAAGAATGCCCTGCATGCATCTCTCCTTGCCTCCGTATGGTGATCCAAAGCCTGGATTTTCGTATTCTTTTATCTGCTTTGTTTCATCATCTATCACCATGATGGAATTTCCGTATTCCAAAGGTGTCACATAGTTCTCTTCGTCTACAACTGCAACTATTTTCATGGTTTGGTAAAGTTTGAAAGTAAATTTAATCTAAATGTAACTTTAATAACTACAAAGATTATAAAATATTTAAAAAAGTGAGAAAAAGTCTCAATAGTAACCGGTAAGTTCAGTCTCGTATTTCGGAATAACTATCCCTGATCCATTCTCCACGTGACCGATTTCCCTGAACTGAACCCTGTTCCTTAGTGTGTTGATGAAGTCGATTCGGCTATCCTCATCTATTACCACGACGTATCCTATTCCCATGTTGAATGTCTCATACATCTGAGCATAATCAAGCCCACCCATGCTCATTAACTGCTTGAACACATTCTGTGGCTCGAATGGATCTTCAATTACGTATTTCATGTCCTTCATCCGGCTCATGTTTTTGAGTCCGCCACCGGTAATATTGGACATTCCCTTTATGTTGACTATGTTCAGAATGTCCAGTATTTCCCTGACGTAAATCCTTGTAGGCTCCAGAAGTACGTCAACTGCCTTCTTTGAATCCCCCGGGAATTTAGAATCCAGTGATACCTCATTTTCCTTTATTATGCTCCTCACTGTAGTGAATCCGTTTGAATGAAGGCCACTGCTCTGCAGCGCGAATATTACATCACCCTCCCTGATCTTTTCCCCGTTTACGATCTGGCTTTTCTGCACTATTCCAAGAGTTGTGCCTGAAACGTCCATATTCTTCACCAGATCAGGAATTATTGAGGTCTCGCCCCCTACAATGGTTATGTTGGAAATCTGCGCACCCACGTTGAACCCCATGCCAAGCTGTCTTGAAACTTCCTGGTTTGTCTCTCTGAGAGCAATGTAGTCTACCATTGCAATAGGTTCAGATCCGGCGGTTAATGCGTCGTTGACGTTCATTGCAATGCAGTCGATACCTATGGTATCCCACCTTTCAGCCTCGTCGGCTATGAGCACTTTTGTTCCAACTCCGTCTGTGTTTAATGATACCGCAAAATTACCAAGATCAATGAGTGAGGTAAAACCTCCAAAGCTTCCAATGGTCCTGAAATCTTCCCTTTTGAATTTCAGTTGTCTTATGAACTGACTTACAAAATCGCCCTGTTGCTTGCGATCTACAAAATTGGATGAACTTCTGGGCATAGCTTGATATTACAACAACAAATAAAATCTTATCATAGCAGAATGATTTTGGATTTTTGATTTTTGAACAGAAACAACGTATAATTTAAATAATTATCAAGCTATCTGGAAAAGGTGATAATATGGTAAAATTAGAATCACTGGATTACAAGCCTAAGCCTATTGATGAGAATTTCCTGGAGGATGTTGATCACTACCCGGTAACAGGTAAGCATTTTGATCACGAGGTCAGAGCTGAGGGAATACAGAGAACAGATGCAGAAGGAAAGCCTTACCCAACAAAGAATGGTATACATGGGAGCAAGGTTGCTATAGATTTTGAAACATGCATAGCCGATGGCGCCTGCATGGATGTATGTCCCGTGACACTTTATGAATGGCTGCTTAACCCTGGACAGATGGGAACAGGAAATGACAAGAACATTGCAGGAGACAAAGAACAATACGCAAAATACAGGACAGACAAATGTGACCCGGTAAGGGAAAGCGACTGCATATTTTGCATGGCCTGTGAAAGTGTCTGCCCAACCAGAGCAATAAAAATAACACCATAATCCATTAAATTTTTTTGTGACATTCCATATTATTTAAATAACTAGCATTAAATTTCAGGTGTCTTCTTTATCTTTTTGATGTTAATAACAACTCTAAGCAGGTTAAGCCTGTTAATGAGGTAATGAAAGATGCCGGTAATATATCTGAAAAAGAATCTGTATGACAAGATTGTGAACAGGGGCCAGGATGTTGGCGAATATGTTAATAAGACTGTAAAGAAAGAACTTGATCAGTCCAATTAACAACCTTATTTTTTCTTCCTGTTGTGTTTTCCTTAACAAGTTTTAGCATAATAAATATAATTTCATGGCATAACATCCATAAGTGAGATTATGGAAAGCCTTAATTTAAGAAACATAAGAGATATAGCGGTTTCCGCTGGAATAAAGGATGAGGAACTTGAGACATATGGTAACTATATGGCAAAGATATCACTGGATATCCTTGAAAGACTCAAGACCCATGAAGATGGAAAACTTATACTTGTTACATCAATAAACCCGACTCCTGCCGGAGAGGGAAAAACGACAACATCAATAGGACTTGCCGAAGCCCTCGGCTTAATGAAAAAGAATGTTATTGTCGCCATAAGGGAGCCGTCCCTGGGACCATGCTTTGGAATCAAGGGCGGAGCAACCGGGGGAGGGAAGGCAACCGTCGAGCCCAGCGATCGCATAAACCTGTTTTTCACCTCGGACTTTCCGGCAGTTACCGCTGCCCATAACCTGCTTTCTGCACTCATAAACAATCATATTCACCATGGAAATGATCTTAAAATTGACCCGAAAAGAATCCTATTCCCCAGAACCATTGACATGAATGACAGATCCCTGAGAGAAGTTATAGTGGGAACAGGAGGACGTGAAAACGGGGCAATGGTGATGGATCAGTATGTCATAACTCCCGCATCGGAAATAATGGCTATACTGGGCTTGTCCCAGAGTTATTCTGATCTCAAGGAAAGGCTCTCCCGCATACTTGTTGCATACAGCACCGATAACAAGCCGGTATACTCAGGAGACCTGGATGCCCAGGGATCGATGGCAGTCCTCCTGAGGGATGCCCTGAAACCAAATATAGTACAGACTGCTGAAGGAAACCCTGCTTTTATACACACTGGCCCGTTCGGTAACATAGCCCACGGGACTTCCAGCATACTTGCCGACAGGATCGCACTTAAGCTTGCGGATTACGTGGTTACTGAAGCTGGCTTTGGGTCTGAACTTGGAGGGGAAAAATTCTTTAACCTGGCATCGAGAGTCGGGAAACTGCCGGTAAACGGAGTGGTTCTTGTATGTACTATCAGGGCTTTGAAACACCATGGTGGTGCCAAAGACTATAATGTGGAGGATCTGGATGCGTTGAAGGACGGGAGCAGGAATCTCCTGAGGCATGTGGAAAATGTCAGAAGATTTGGTTTTGATCCCGTGGTATCGCTCAATATTTTTGCATCTGACACTGACAGGGAGATAGACCTGTTAGGATCCATAATGGATTCCCAGAAGATAAAGTGGGCCAGATCTGAGGTCTTTGAGAAGGGCGGGAAGGGTGGCCTTGAACTTGCCGGCAAGGTCCTGGAAAATCTCCAGGATCATCCGGCAATAAAGAGAACATATGAATTCACACAGCCCCTGCAGGAGAAGATAGAAAGCATAGTAAAACAGGTTTACGGTGGATCAGCGGTAGAATACAGCAAGGAGGCTAAACTTGCCATGAGGAAGATCAGGCAGCTCGGGCTTGAGGGACTCCCGGTATGTATGGCCAAGAACCAGTATTCTTTCAGCGACGATGCTTCCAGACTCAATGCGCCTGAGAACTTCAAGGTGAATGTTAAAGACATAAGGATATCGTCAGGGGCAGGATTCCTTGTTCCCATGCTTGGAGAGATAATGACCATGCCGGGACTCCCCAAAGTGCCTGCGGCAAACAACATGGATGTGGATGAAAAAGGCAATATAACAGGACTCTGAAAACACATCCTTAAATGTAAGGTTATCCCGTTAAATATAGCATCTTCATGATGCCTTATGGAAAGCATCCGGGATCACCATAAATGGGAGGAAAAACCTCTCCTTATTTTCTGGGAGACAACAAAAGCGTGTGATCTCTCATGCATTCAATGCCGGGCTTCGGCAATAAAAGATCCCCAACCAGGTGAGCTTGATCCCGATGAATCAATTAACTTTGTGAGGAGCCTGAAAGATTTTGGAAGGCCGTATCCGGTACTTATTCTCTCCGGCGGAGATGTAATGAAAAAAACGAATCTTGAAGAGATTGCCAGGGAACTCCACTCAGAAGGCATAAGGTATTCTATCAGCCCTTCTGCTACCGATCTTGTAACCGAGGAAAAAATGCGTTATCTCAGGGACAATGGAATGTCCTCAGTTTCCCTCAGCCTTGACGGAAGCAGCCCGGAAACCCATGACAAAATAAGGGGTGTAAACGGGGCGTTCCAGAAGACCATGGATATTATTGACCTTCTTTCGGGGCTTGGCATAAAGGTCCAGGTTAACACAACTGTTATGAGGGAGAACATTGCAGACCTCCCCTATATATTCAGCATATTGAGAAAAAAACATATTGCTACCTGGGAGGTATTTTTCCTTATAAATACCGGAAAAGGCAGCAAGCTCGAGGCCCTGGATTCAAGAAATGTCAACGATGTGAATAAATGGCTTGTTTTTGCATCATTCTATGGAATGAACATAAGAACTGTAGAATCACCAATATTCAGAAGGATGCAGATAGACTATATGGCTTCAGGAGAACTTTCCGGAGGGGAGGCATTCGACCGCCTGAAGAAAATTACTGTTAATATTGAGGGCAGACCCGATTCTCTCAGGACCAGCCCTGTTGGAACCACCTGGGATGGAAACGGCATAGTGTTCGTTTCGCATGACGGAAAAGTTTACCCCAGCGGTTTCCTGCCTGTTGAAGTAGGAAATATCAGAGAGAAGCCCCTTTCTGAAATTTACCGGAACAGCGGGGTTATGAAACTGTTGAGAGAACCATCCAAATTCAGCGGAAAATGTTCAAATTGCGCATATAACGGTTACTGCCCAGGATCAAGGGCCAGGTCGTATAACCTGACTGGAGACCCCTTTGGAAATGATCCCATGTGTGATTACGACGCCGTGCACACGAGATATGATTTTACGGAGATCTTTACCTGATGCCCTCAATAGACTGTTCTTTGTCCGTTGCCCCTGAAACAAAAGATGGGGACAGCTTCCTGAAGGTTATTGCCGGCCTTGTCATGATAATGGTTTATAATGGACTGAGGATTTTCCTGAAAAGATTTCGCGCTAAAATTTCCGGAATCGTGAAAGATAAAATGTGAACCCTTCAGAAATTATCGTCCACAAATGACTTTATGATTTTTTTTGTGCCTCTCCGGAGCACGTCTGAAAGAGAGGATGCAGATACCTGGAGTTCGGCTGCAAGATCCTTCATTGATATCTTCCTTTCAGTGTCGTAATAACCCCGTTTATAGGCCAGTTCAATGATCTCTTTTTCCCTTGGTGTCAGATCAGTGTTAAGGTTTTCGTGTGATTCTATGAGCACCGGATTAAGGTTCAATTTTTCCAGTTTCTCCATTATATCCTTGAGATGAAACCTGGAAGGCAGCACTATACGATATATGAGATGGTTCCTGTTGATTGATTTTGTCCCTGATACTATGATGTCCTGGCTTGCAAAGAAATGGCACGACGAACAGCTTGAAGTTTCGGCCCAAAGTGTATTCTTGCCTATTCTTGATGCATCCTTTACAACTGCCTTCAGGTCATGATAGATTTCATCCCTGTTGCCGTGGCATATGACCTTATGGATGGTGGTGTCTTCACCAACCTTAAGGCGAAGTATTTCGGCC
>JAJYYD010000009.1:0-1001 GCA_021801305.1 Thermoplasmata archaeon | reverse complement strand
TAATTCTTGTTGTATATATGGTTTGTAACTGTGCAGTCATTCCTTGTGACTTCGATGAGTGCATCAACCGATTCCCTTGATTTTAAAGGCATTGTCTGTATATTATGTTTCAAGCCTTAAATATTGTTATCAACCGTATTACAATGAAACTTCCGTAAATTCAGGACATGTTGCCACAAACTTCTGGAACTGGATAAATCCTACTGCAAAACCTTTTTAACATCATCTAAATTCTTCGGGGTGAAGCCCCGTGGTGTAGTGGACAAGCATATCGGACTTTGGATCCGTCGACGGCAGTTCGAATCTGCCCGGGGCTATAAGGCCGGAAATGTTAAAAGAAAGTGGAATGCCACATAAGGCCACCGGGTTCAATATTCATGATCACACCCTTATAACCGGGAAGCAGGCATTATTTTCTTTACTACGTTTCATGAAAATAAAACTCTGCATGCACTTATCAGGATGCAGGATCATAACCTTTTTAGTTCGTGACCTCATCCACTTAACTGTTCCGTGATCTGATATGATAAGGATAGTGGGTAAGAACAGCGTAAACAGGGACCTTGAAAAATCCCAGCCCATATCGCTGGTTGTTTCGGATCTCGGGTTGAATATAAACTCCTACGTGATTCTTCTTAATGGAAGCCCGGCAACAACCGACGAGATTGCCGGACCTCAAGATGATCTTGTGTTTCTTGAGGTTTTTTCAGGCGGATGACTGTTGAAAATAAATTTGGACATGAACTTCTCAAGGACGCAGAAGTGTTCTCCGGATTCAAGAGGATCAATGATTTCCATTGCATCTTTCTGTTCGTCTATATTTTTCCCTATATTGACATTTTTAAGCCCTTTTCTAACAACCTCTCCGACTGTTTTCTGTTCCCGGATAAGGTCCACGTAAAGACGGTCACCAAATATATACGGACCTCTTGATATCTTCATATTCATCCATTTGCTGTAGAAATCCAGCGAACTCGGTTCGTCCACCGGAGGGCCTTCAT
>JAJYYD010000147.1 GCA_021801305.1 Thermoplasmata archaeon | reverse complement strand
CGCAGACATAGAATACATAATGAACCTGTTCACCTCGAAGGAATTTACAATTGGCCTTGTAAAATCCGTGAACGTATTGTCCAGTCTTGTCCATGCACTTTCCAGTGACAAATCCGGCGATGCGGTAAAGGCTGTGATGTTTAACACAGACAGCATCATGGATGCAATGGTGTCCGGGGCAAAGAACCCTGAAAGTTTCTCAATTTTCAGGCTGCTGGCTATAATGAAGGACCCAGAGATTACATCAGGTCTCACCGCTGTCCTGAACGCACTCAAGGCCCTGGGAAAAGCCCTTAGGACTGTTCAGGATCAGGAAAAAGATTGAGGGTGCGTTTTAGGAATGGAAGTATCATTTAAATTGGATGAAGTAGAGGGATTTCAGGCAACGACCGGAAATAAGGATCCCGTTTTATTCAAGAATTCAATATCCGGCAGGGAAAACCACTATAGTCCCACAGAGATGCTTCTTCTTTCCATGGGCACCTGCTCCAGCGATGACGTGGTTTCAATTCTCAAAAAGATGAGGATGAATCCCGAAAGCTATAATGTAACAGTATACGGTGAGAGGAGGGATGAACATCCCAGGACACTGAAATTTGTCAACATAACTTATGACCTGAAAGGAAAAGTTGACCCGGAAAAGGTCAGGAAGGCAATCAACCTCTCTCTGACCAAGTATTGCAGCGTTTCCATAATAGTGAAGCAGGGAGGCGCAGACCTAAGATATTCACTTATAGTAAATGGCGAGAAGATAGAGGATAAGAAGAAGCCCGAAGCAGTGGACGAATAACTTTATGGGGTCTTCAGCCCGTTGCCTGTAATCACGAGAAGGCTTCTCCTGTTTCCCCTTAAATTTCTGAAAGCCGCTAAAACGGTTGCTGAACTATATTCTGCATAAACACCTGAAAGGGCCAGATCATTTCTTGCCTTTATTATTTCCGGATCACTGACTGTTACACACCTCCCGTACTTTTCAACAGCCTCGATCATGGGCTTTAAAAGAAGCGGTTTCTTTGAAACCAGGGCATCCGCAATTGAGCTTTTATCCGGCTGATCAATAAATGGCACTTTTTCAACCGCAGAAAATAGGGGAGATACCAGTTCCGTCTGGACGGCAATGATCTCCGGGACACTTTTTATCTCGCCTGATTCCATCAGGTGTTCCAGTCCGGAAACAAGCCCTAGAAGAAGAGTCCCGGCAGATACCGGCACAAATATTCTCTCAGGCATGCGTTCCGACTGTGTGTATATCTCGTATGCCAATGTTCTTATGCCGTCCCGGAACTCAGGATTGATGACATGACTTGCGTAGAAACCATCGGCTTTTTCAGCTGACTTCTGTACATCCTCACGGCTTCCCCTGATCATTATTATATTTGCACCGTAGCTTTTGATCTGGTTTACCTTTGATTGCATTGTTTTCTCTGGAACATATATGTTAACGCCAAAACCCGCCTTGCGACCATATGCGGCCATGGAAGATCCTGCGTTTCCAGATGAATCCTCATTTATGCTCATGATTCCTTTCCCTGGAAGAACGCCTTTCAGGTAAGAGACAAGAGTCCTTGACCCCCGGTCTTTATATGAGAAGGTTGGGGAGAAATAATCCAGTTTCAGGTCAAATTCGTCAAGATGCACTATTGGAGTCTCAACCTCACCCAGACTTATAAAATCCCTTATATATGGGTAATTTTCTTTCAAGGATGTCCTGAATTTAAAATCCGGTTTCAGTGTAAAAAAGGATCCGCAGGTGGAGCAGGTTGTCTCTATTCCCTTCCTGCCTTTCCCGCAATTGTAACAGATTGCTTGCATATTGAAAATAAGGAGGTATCAGAGGCCGGCGTAGTAGGCCTCGTCGTATGGTTCCGGCTTGAGTCCCTTTCTTTCCCTGATCTTTGCAACAATCTCTTTCTGCATTTCTGTTGGAACCTTCTGGTACCCGCTGTTTTCTGAACTCCAGAGAACCTTTCCGCCGGTGGCTCCCCTTATTGCCGAGGCAAACCCGAACATACCGGCCACTGGAACATTTGCTATGACAACTATGTCCTCTCCTTCCTGGTTCATCTCCTCGACTACACCCCTTCTCTGCTGGATTTCGTTTGTGACTGAACCCAGAACTTCCTGGGGTGCGTTTATGTAGACTTTCTGAATTGGTTCCATGAGTATTCTCCTTCCCTGGCACATTGCACCGTATATGGAGTTTCTGCCTGCCGGTATAACCTGGGCAGGTCCCCTGTGGATACTGTCCTCGTGGAGTTTAGCGTCAACAAGCCTTACCTTGAGGCCGCTGACTCTTTCGTTTGCAAGTGGGCCACGACGCATGACTTCTCCAAATGCCTCAATGAGCAGTTCCATGGTTTCATCAAGGTACTGGATACCTTTTGTCACATCCACCATTATGTTATTGCCGTCCACCACTTCAAGACCCCTGGCCTCTTCCCTTGTAAGAGAGGTTGATGACAGAAGTTCCAGCAGTGCTTTCTTGTCCTTGAACTTTGAACCCTGGGGTATCTTCCCATCCTTTATGAGCTGAAGCACGCTGTCATCAAGGGGTTCAACCTCGAAATAGAACCTGTTATGCTTGTTTGGGGATTTACCTTCGAATGGCCCACCTTTCCTGTCAACTGTTTCCCGGTAAACGACCAGTGGCTCCGAAGTCTGAACCTCAACCTTGTAGTCGTTCTTGATCCTGTATAGCGTGACTTCAAGGTGAAGTTCCCCCATACCGGAGATCAGATGTTCCCCGGTTTCCTGGTTTATATCTATCTGGATGGAAGGATCTGCCTTTGAAACGCTCCTTAGAACATCTATAAGCTTTGGAAGGTCTGATGTATGCTTTGCTTCAATGGCAAGTGTGACCACTGGGTCTGTATAATGCTGCATGGGTTCAAACGGATCCATATCCGGAAGCGATGACACTGTGGAACCGGCTATTGCTGCCTTTAGACCCACAACCGCTGCAATGTTTCCCGCAGCCATTTCATCAACTGATATTCTGTCCGGACCAACCATCATTGAAAGCAGCTGAACCTTGTATTTTGTGTTTCCGGCAAGTGAAACATAGAGTTCGCTTCCCTTCCTGAGCACACCACTAAAGACCCTTCCCACTGCGATTTCACCTGCGTGTGGATCAACAATAATCTTTGTGATCATCATGCTTACAGGGCCATCGTATGAACAATTTGACATGGCTTTCCCAATTGGGGATTCTATATCTCCTTTCCATATCTGTGGTATCCTGTATTTCTGGGCCTCTTTAGGGTTTGGCAGGTGTTTTATAACCATGTCGAGTATGATCTTGTGGAGCTGTGCTTTCTTGGCCAGCTCTTTCTGTTTCCCTTCCCTGACCATATCAACAATGTCCTTGAATGAAATTTTGTAGGTTGCCATTGCTGGAACTGATATGGCCCAGTTATGATATGCAGAGCCAAAAGCTACCCTTCCGTCCTGGACATTTACCTGCCATGAATCCCTGAATTCAGGAGGGGAATATTTTCCGAGGAGCCTGTTCACGTCATTGATAATCTTCAGGAATCTTTTCTGCATTTCATCCCCGTTGAGCTTGAGCTCATTTATTAGCCTGTCAACTTTATTGATGAACAGTACTGGCTTTACTCTTTCTCTCAGAGCCTGCCTTATCACTGTTTCAGTTTGAGGCATTACACCCTCAACTGCATCAACAACAATGATGGCTCCGTCTACAGCCCTCATTGCCCTGGTTACGTCTCCACCAAAGTCGACGTGACCCGGAGTATCAATCAGGTTGATTAGATATTCATTGTCCCCGAAACCATGCACCATTGAAGCTGTCGCTGCGTTGATGGTTATTCCCCTGGCCTGTTCCTGCTCATCAAAGTCGAGCATTAGCTGCTTACCAGCCAGTTCCTCACTCATCATTCCAGCACCGGCTATAAGATTGTCACTTAATGTTGTTTTACCATGATCGATATGGGCTGCAATTCCCATATTCCTGATTCTTTCAGGTCTTTCGATAAGTTTTGTTGCTTTTTCGATGTTATCTTCCTTTCGTCCCATAAATTCACCTTTAAATTTTAACAGTTAAGGTATTAAAAACAATTATTTAACAATGATTTTAAAAAAATGGATTAACTCTTTATCTGGATCTCTATCTGAACTCCATCTGGTATCGGGATTCTCATCAGCTGCCTCAATGTCCGCTCGTCTGCATCCACGTCTATGAGCCGTTTGTGAACCCTCATTTCCCATCTATCCCATGTGGGTGATCCCTCCCCGTCAGGACTCTTCCTGACAGGTACGACCAATCGCTTGGTCGGGAGGGGTACAGGACCATGGACCTCGACGCCAGTTCTCTTGGCTATTCCTTTTATCTCATCGCATACAACGTCAACTATTTTGTGTTCAGTGCCGCTCAATGAGATCCTTGCCCTGTATGATGCCATATCTTCACCTTACTTGGTTTCTACGTCAATACATTGCCCTGCGGCAACGGTTTGACCCATATCCCTTATTGCAAATCTTCCAAGTTGCGGGAATTCTGACACTTTCTCAATCACGAATGGGCGATCCGGGACTATCTTGACTATTGCAATGTCACCTGTCTTTATGAAATCAGGTTTTTCCTTCAGTGTTGTTCCATCTTTCGGGTTCAGTGTCTTCACTATCTCATCAAATCTGCATGCTATCTGTGTTGTGTGCACGTGGAATACAGGTTTGTAACCTGGAGCTATTACACTGGGGTGGTTCAGTACAACTATCTGAGCGGTAAATGATTTAGCCACTGTTGGCGGTGAGCTCACAGGACCGCATACATCTCCTCTTTTTATGTCGTTTTTTGCAATTCCCCTTACGTTGAATCCGATGTTGTCTCCTGGTTCAGCAGTAGGCATGTTTTCGTGATGCATTTCAATTGTTTTAACTTCTCCCTGCTTGTCTGCCGGGAGGAAAATAACCTTGTCGCCAACCTTGACAATTCCGGTTTCAACTCTCCCAACTGGAACTGTCCCGATACCTGTAATGGAATATACATCCTGTACTGGTATTCTAAGAGGCTTGTTTGTTGGTTTCTCTGGAGTTTTCAGGTCATCAAGTGCCTGCAGAAGTGTTGGTCCATTGTACCATTTGAGATTTTCTGATTTCTTGAGGATATTGTCTCCCTTGTAACCGCTGATTGGTATAATCGGAACGTTCTTGTATCCTATTGATCCAAGAAGTTTTTCGACATCTTTCTTCACTGCCTCAAATCTTTCCTGGCTGTATGGAGGCTGTGTTGCATCCATTTTGTTTATGAGTATGATGATCTGCTGTACGCCAAGTGTTCTCGACAGGAATGCGTGCTCCCTTGTCTGTGCCATTACTCCGTCACCATCTCTTGCTGATACAACAAGCATTGCTGCATCGGCCTGGCTGGTACCTGTAATCATATTCTTGACGAAGTCCCTGTGTCCTGGAGCATCTATAAGAGTAAAGTAGTACTTGTCTGTCTCAAACTTCCTGTGAGCCAGATCAATGGTAACTCCTCTTTCCCTCTCTTCCTTGAATCTGTCCATAACCCATGCGAACTCAAAGGTTGCCTTTCCTTTTTCCTCTGCCTGCTTCTTGAATTCTTCTATAATATGGGCCGGAATTTCTCCATGCTCGAAGAGAAGTCTCCCTACCAGTGTTGACTTTCCATGATCGACATGCCCTATTGTAACCAAGTTTACGTGTGGTTTCTGTTGTGCCATTTATCTTCACCTAATATTCTTGTTTCTCTGCGTTAATACCAAAGATTTATTTAAACTAAATCCTGTTTATTGCTTAGGTCGGAAATACATTGCAAAGTATATATGTTTTGGTAGTCGGCGGGAATCAATCCTGTCCTTTGGTTTAGAGGGCTTCCAGAGATTCTCCAGATGTTCAGTCAGGAATATTGCTTAACTATGGACAAACAATTTATACTTCCAAGAAATCAAATACCATGGATGCTGACGCAAAAATAAAGTATGCACTTACCCTTTCTGCAGTGGTTACAGCCGTATTTGGTTATCTTGTAGTAATCCATCCCTTTTGATTCTGGATAAGGCATTGAAATGGATTTCCTTGAAGAACTTGGGACATTGAAAAAGCAGGTACTCATAAAGGACTCGTTTAATATTCCGGAACATTTTGATAATATAGTTATTTCCGGCATGGGTGGATCCGGAATAGTTGGCAAGCTGTTTTCTGAACTCTATCACTCGAAACCGGTAATTTGCCTGGATGATTATAACGTGCCTGATTTTGTGGGAGAAAATACCGTATTCATAGGCATTAGCTATTCCGGAAACACGGAAGAGACTATCTCATGCACCAATCAGGCCCTGAAAAAGGGGTCTCATGTATTCATAGTCACCAGCGGGGGGGAACTTTCCAGGATGGGAAAGGAAAGAGTCATAATTCCGTCTGGATTACAGCCAAGATCAGCCATCGGCTACATGTTGATGCCTCTCCTGAACACTTTCCTGCATCTTGATGCCGGGAAAAGAGATATTCTTTCAGGGTTGATTGAAGATGTAGACCTACATCATGA
Source organism: Thermoplasmata archaeon (assembly GCA_021801305.1). Lineage (GTDB taxonomy): Archaea > Thermoplasmatota > Thermoplasmata > Thermoplasmatales > Thermoplasmataceae > Oxyplasma. The sequence goes on along the minus strand of JAJYYD010000147.1, from coordinate 4,797 downwards.
AGAGGCATCCAAACTTGGGAAAGAGATCGCCCTTGAAAAAAAGATACCTGTCATTTATGGATTCTCCCCTTTCAGGTATGTGGCTTACAGGTGGAAAACCCAGTTTAACGAGAACTCTAAGTTAATGGCGGTGAACAACTACTTCCCGGAGTTGAACCACAATGATACCATGTCTCTGAGGGATACCTACCTGAAAGACGATTTTTTCTTCATCACATTCGGTGGTTCTTACGGAAAAATAAGCAGGAGGATTGACGCCACAGAGAAGGTCACTTCAACACGGTTTTTCAAGGTTACGCCCCTTGGCAACGATGACCTGGAGAAAATGTTCTACCTCATTCATTTCGGGGACTACATGTCACTGGAGACCGCAATTAGCAGGGGAATGGACCCAAGAGATGTCAGTTCAATAGAGGATTTGAAGAAACTGATAAAATAAACAGTTAACTTATGATCTGGGATGAACCGGGAGGGAGTATTGACTCGATTTCATCCACACCGATTCCCAGAGCTTTTGAAATGTCCCTGGATATTACGTTTCTCTTTACATCTCCTGGTGTGATTCTGACAATCCCCTTGCCTTCCTCTCGCTTCAAAACACCAGTTGGCGCTATTTCTGGAATTTCGGCTCCCTTGTAGCTCATAGTGGAGATCTCAAGATCAAGAGGAAGGTTGAACAGGTAATTCCTTTTTCCCCTTATAACCCAGGAACCGGTTGAGATATACTCCCCTGATTCCGGGGTCTTGCTTACCTGCACAGGAGTTACCCAGTATGCGGACCCTGTTCTCATACCTGCAGCCCATGCCCTTGAGAAGCTCAGTGCAAAAGCGCACGCCTCATAGAGAGATTTTTCAGTGGGCTTAACTCCATTTTCGGCTTTTACAATGGTGCTTGGCGCCCCGTGTATGTCTGCGTGAACATAGAAGTCATTATCGCCCATGTGCTTTTTCACCACCTTTTCGTTTGACTTGGCATCCTTCCCCCCTATGACCAGGAAGCCATCTGATGTGATGAACCAGTGATAGACTTCGAACCACTGCTTGCTTCTGGCTTTCTTTTTCTCAACCTTCTTCACGTTCATCATCTTCTTGGTTTCCTGGATAGCCGTAAGTGCACCCTCAATCTTTGACCTGTATTCCTTCGACCTGTCAAAATGGTAGCTTGAGTTCTCCCCTGGTGATTTGTTGTAAAATACCTCTACCTGCTCACCGGACAGTTCTATCTGTATTATTTTTTTTGCCGGGTCTGCAAGATCAACCTCCATTCCTTCAAGCTTCAACGGGAACTTGAGGCTTTTTTCCTTCTCGTATTTCCTTATCCTGCCAAGGAGATTATTTATCAGGGGCATATTTGAAATAATTGCCTTTCCCTTGTTGTTCTCCTCTTCCATTATTTTCCTGAACTCCTCTATACTTTTCTGTTGGGATTCGATCCTCCTTTCAAGAGGACTCTTTTCCTTTTCCAGTGGCTTGTAGTTTAATATATAATAGGAGAGACCTTTGTTGAAATCCTCAAAAGCGGTTGGGGTTTCTGAATCGATGCCTTTCATTTCAACAGGTGAAAAAAGTCGTTTTTCCGCATAAATATAAGACCTGTTCATGGTGCTTTCCAGCATCAGTGATCTTATGCCCTCAATGATTTTATCAGCCTGACCTTCTTCAAATGGAGGCATTGCATTTTTCTCCATACCCAGCCTGAATATGATCTCCTCGGAGTACTCACCCCCAAGATTCATTCTTGTGGCAAGAGTTTGCACAAGGGAGGCTTTGCTCTGGTTCAGAACCCTCCAGACATCATTGTTTGACATGCTGGAGGGATCGTTCTGTGAAGGAGGGATGTAAATCTCACCGACTTTCAGTTTCCTGTTTTTCCATTCCCTGGGACTTAGCACAAATTCAATTTTACCAGAGTTGGTGACTATAAGGTTACCCTCCCTGAACATTTCAAATATTATCTCCTGCCCGGTATGCATTGTAAGTTTTACAACCCTGTCGAAATTCAACTGTTCCACATTGACTATCCTTCTTTCAGATAGTGACTTTCTCAGCACCATAGCGACCTGGGATGGAGTTTCAGGTCGATCAGGATCGTGGAATGCTATGACTCTTGAAAGGTCAACATAGAGTGGAAATTTACCTTCACCCTGTCCATAAAGGTTGAACAGGAATATTTTGGGAGAGATCTGGTATATCTTCTTTATGAAAGATCCTTTGAGTTTATCCATATTGGTATTTATGAAGGCGTAAATATCCAGTGAGGAAATTTTGTCAATCATCTTCTTCAGCCATTGATTACAAACAAACGTTAAAAATTTGTTATGCCATTACCGTAGAGTATTAAATGTCTGAACCAGATGCACCGGGAATCAAAAAAAGCGACTTCAAGTTGTCAGCAATGACCAATGCAGGAAGCGAAAGAGTTATCTTCCTGCTGATGCCGGAGAGGTACGCTGATCAGCTTGAAAGAATAAGGTTCAGCGATAAAGTGGCCGAGTGGGGATATGGGACTGTGACATGTGCCGTCTCTTCCGTTGAGACTGAACGGATAAGGAATCTCGAGTTTGGTAAGCTTGGCGGAGTATTGGAAACAATAGATAATGAATTGAGGTTGCTTGAAGGGTTCAATATAACCCTAATTGCAATGGATGAACTGGCATGTGTTGGCCTTTTGATCTGCCTTATGGATTTTAACATGTCAAAAGTAATGTTGCTGAATCCCTCCTTTTGCCCGGGAATTTCAGCAAAGCTTTCAAGGATAGAAATACCAACTTTCATACTATATTCCGGAAATTCAAAAACTCCTTCTGCCTCATCCTCCAGGAAGTACCATGATCTTATCGCCGGATCCATTCTGCATAGCATGCCTGATGCCCCAATGGAAGAATTGCTCGCGAAGAAAACACAATTCTTTAGTTATTTAAAAGCATTTCTTGCCAATGATCAATAAGGTCCACGAGATAAAGCTTCAGATCAGATATCGTGACATAGACAGCCTTGGACATGTGAATAATGCAGTTTTCCTGAGTTATTTCGAGATTGGGAGAATAGGTCTTTTCAGGTTAAACACAGATGAATACAGTGTTGATTCAATAAATTTTGTTATTGCCCATATGGAGATCGATTTTTTAAGAACGCTCCACCTGTTTGATGAAGTGATACTTAGAACCACCATAGTGAAAGTTGGCAGGACAAGCTTCACTTTTGACCATGTGATATTATCAGAGCATGGAAAGGAGGTTTACACCCATGGAACTGCAGTTGCAGTGGCCATGAAAGATGGCGAGAAAGTGCCAGTTCCGCAATTCATAAAGGATCTCCTTGCAGAATGAGAAAAGCCTTGATTGTATCAGTTGAAAATGGGAATTTGAAGCCATATTAGCATGAATTACACCTCAGTGAGAGTATAAGGAATAAAGCCCCATCCGGCTGGTACTATGGGCGAAAGTGCATATAGGGCAAGATGCACGGATGCACTCAGGTATATGTTTTTCCTTATATAGTAAAGTGACCCATAAACCAGGCCTATTCCGAATGTGTCAAATATGAAGAGTGGCAGGTATATCCCAGGGTAGGAACCAGGCTCCATGATTGGGACGGCGAGGTAAAACAGGGCAAACAGCAGGGCCTGGTAAACCGTTGCTTTCTTCAGCCCCGTAAATTTACCTATATACCGGGCAATTATGAACCTGAAGTTTATTTCTTCAAGAATTACTGGATAATATGATATTTCCACCACATATGGAGCATACTGGTGAAGTATGGGATAAAGGAACAGCCACAGGACCATGACCGAGAAAAAGATGATCATGTCTTTTGAGGCAAGTGACTTTACAGCATTTTCTCTCAGCACCCTTATCTTTGAAATAAGGACAATAAAAATTACCGGGGCAATTCCGATGTAGAGATAGAAGAAAATGTCCGCATATGCAGAAAGACTCAGGTAAAACAGGGCAAAAATAACGAATTGCATGGAGACAAACAGGAAAAGCTCGCGCAGGTCATGCTTGTCCATAAAGCTTCCTCCCCACTGAATCACTGAAAGTTATATTTGTTCCAAACCACATGAACGGCAGGGAAACTGCCCATGTTACTATGCTAAAAATCACCTGCTGCTCAAGTCCGAATTCCACCCATATTGTTATGCCCGCAACTATGGAGATATAAAATACTATTATGGAGAACATGCTGAACATCATTGCCACAAACTCATAGAACAGTTTCCTGTTGCCGTATCTCAGGGAATAATATGTCAGCCCCGTTATTATCCCTGCTACTATTGAAGTGATGCTCATCACAGCAAAAATAACCGGACTGGTATAAGCGGACCTGGTGAAATAAGGAATGTACCAGATAAACATAAGAATTATGGAGGCAGGAATTCCAATGAACTTGAATATGGATGAATACTTTGTTGTGTTGACCTTAAAAATGAAATTCAGTATAATAACAAGGAATGTCCCCTCCACGAACATACCAATATTAATCCAGCTGAAAAAGTAAAGAAGTCTCTGGAGATCGAAGGCAATTCCAAGAGTTTCAGCCATAGGTATTCCAAGGAGAATGATTATGCCCCCCAGCAGGATTTTAACACTTCCTGCTTTGGGCCACATTTTTTCAAGGGTCCTGTTCTGTTTGCCACGGTTGAAGTAATAATTCAGGAGAATGTTTGTCAAAAGCACGAAGATTATGCTTTCGACAATGAGTGGAATTATTGCAAAAGTTAGCAGGAATGCCACAACTGTCGGAAAGAATATTGTGAGGCTTTCACACTGGCAGCTCAATGCTGAAACCACGCCG
>JAJYYD010000090.1 GCA_021801305.1 Thermoplasmata archaeon | reverse complement strand
ATTCCAAGAATAGAGAGCTCCTTCATGTATACTCCTTCACCCCACAATCCCATAGGCGTGAAGGGGGTTGGGGAGGCCGGATCAATAGCTGCACCTTCCGCAATAGTCAATGCTGTTGTTGATGCATTATCGGGACTGGGTATAACACACATAGATATGCCACTGAAGCCTGAAAATATATGGAAAGCAGTCAGGAAGGCCCAATCCTGAACCAATCCACCATTCAGATATTTTTTACCGACCTTTCAAAGATCAGCATATTTATATAATATTCCACCATGAATAAATATTGGCATCATCACTTTTTTTCAGCAGGAATTTCCCGGATGTGATAACGGAGGATGTTGTAAGCCATACGGTAAAGAATTTCGTTGCAGAATACGGAAAATCACCAGGTATTGAACAGGTAATGTCCTGGAGAGGATCAGTAAATGATCTCAAAAGTATTATTTCTCCTGGAACAGCGGTTTTCATGGAACTCAAGTTTCCCATAGGGCTTGAGCGCGCCGATTATCTTCTTATGAGACATGGAGAGGCAAAACTTCTTGAAGTCAAGGGCTGGAGGAAGTATGAAAGAGTGGACGAGTATACAGTGATGGGAGATTCAGAACTTCATGGAGACCCATGTTATCAGTTAGAGAATTATGTTTCCAAGCTCAGGAACTTCCACTCCGCATCATCAACCATAAAATTCAGCGGTGCCGTATATATGTACAGGACCACAGATGGTAACGACTGCAAAATTCTTTACAACGGAAAGGAACTTGAAAACGATCTCCAGGCTCTTCCGGCCGAACCCGCAACGGACAATGATATAATGGCCATTGAAAATGGGACTTTCCAGGTAGGAAGAAGGCTTGTTGACTTCGTAAGGTCAAACATGGACAGCATAATGGAAAATGCTTCAAGATCATTCCTGAATTCCGGTTTCGGGCTTTCAACCGAACAGATCCTCATACTGAGGGATATCATGAAATCTCTGGGGGAGAAGGACAACAAAATTTTCCTCATAAGTGGAGGTATGGGTTCCGGCAAGACACTTCTGGCACTGGATATCCTGTTCAGTTCCATCGAGAAAGGCTACGGGGCCCTGCTTGCATACAGGAACAACCGACTGATCAACACACTGAGGAAGGTCGTTGGTCCAAGGTTTTCAACGTTGCTACTCTACTATTCAACGGGGGCCATGGCAAATTTCAGGGGATTGGGAGAAAGGAACTTTGATCAGTCTAAACTTCAGAATGTAAAGATAGTAATTTACGATGAATCACAGAGAATGACAAAAGACGTCATAAAGACCTGCATGTCAAGGCCGGTAACTTCGGTATTCTTCTATGATGAGGATCAGATTCTGCTTGGGGACGAGGACGGAGACAGGAGGACATTTGAAAAGTTTGCGGAAGAGACGGGAAGGAAAGTTGTGGAATACAATCTCGAGGGCTTTTACCGGGTCAACGGAGGCAGGAAATATGAGGATTTCATAAATTCAGTTTTCAGTGGAAACAGTTCAGGCATCCCTAAAGAATACGATTTCAGGATATTTGATGAGATCGATCCCATGCTCGAATATCTTGAAAGCGTCAAATCCACCAGATCCATGGGAAGAGAACCCAAGATAGCTCTTCTTGCATCATTCACCCGCACTGACGGCAGAAAGGAAAAGAGGCGTATATTCGATCCGGAGATAAACTGGCTGATGGATGAGAAGACTGAATATCCTTCATACTGGCTTGGACAGAGAGATCCACTGAAGTACTGTGCATCCATCTATGGTTCCCAGGGTTTTGAATCTGATTATGTGGGGCTTATCTGGGGAGAGGATCTTGTATGGCGCAATGGATGGAAAGTGCAGCCGGACAAGATAATGGACCGGATTGGAGGAAGTGGTTCACTCAAGAATCTGTCCTTAACAGATCCTCCAAAAGCCATGAAGCTGCTGATCAACAGGTACAGGGTGATGCTCACAAGGGGAATGAAAGGAACATCCGTATATTTTGAGGATAGCGAAACTTTCAGCCATGTGTCAGGCATAAAGAATAAGGCAATGGTTGTTTAGGCACATTTCAATAACTTTAATCCTAAAATCATTGCGTTTCAGGCTTCCCCGACTCTTCACCACTGATACCATCCATTATGGATACATCAAATATTTTATGGAACAGGTCTTCAGAATGGCTTGTTTCAATAGGGTTCCCCTCAGTAATCCTGTATGTATGGGTTCCGTCCGTTTTTCTTTCAGCCCTCAGGAAGAGGGTCTCTTTCCTCATCCTTTCATAATAATCTACCTGAATTCCACAAATTTAACCCATATGTATCAGTTCTTTGAATCGATTAATAATCTTTTCAACCTTTTTTGGAACTGCTGCAAGATATTCTGCTCCACTCTTCTCAGGGGCCTCTCCATCTTTGACAGTTCAAAGATTATTTCGTTTACAGATATCTTTCAGGATAAATTCTCAATAGGATAAGTTCTTCGGCAATTAAACATTAATCAAACCCCGACCGGTTCACTTTCTACGGCTCTTAAGAGTTCCTGAATACCTCCCTCTGAATGTCCGAAAGGTCCATCAGGATGGTGTTTTCACTCATTTCCTTATATTCACCTCTAAAACCACTTTTGGAAAAGATTGCATAATTGTATTTACAGCCAGGGAACTGTTTTCGAAGAGTTTCAGACTTTGACTTCAATTTTTCAACTGCGTTGGCAGGTACTGGGCTGTTAGTCCACTTGCACTCGGCGAAAAGCAATTCTTTTCTTGTTTCCGAGTACGCGACAATATCAATCTCATCAATATCCCTCCCTTTCTCTCCAGTTCCGTTCCTGCCCCACCATCTGGAAACAGTGCCGAATGATCTGCCTAATATTCCTTCCACTATGAGTTCCGTCATGAGTTTCTCAAACTGCTCACCTGCAAAAGATGGGAAATCGTCAATTACACTATCAAGAACTTCTTCAGTGTTGGAACTCTCTATTTCACTCTTGTGTGGCAAGACGTACCTGAACCAGAACTTAAGGTACTGGTCAGATATCCAGTATAACCTTCTCTTGAATTTTTCAGTGGCCCCGAAGGGTTTTTCGGCTGTTATCAGCCCAAGTGACATAAGAACATCAAGATACTTGGACACCATGCTCTTGTCCAGGCCGGAATAACCGCATATCTCTCCCAACGTATGGTTCCCATGGGAGATGGATCTTAGAATCAGCATGTAGTTCCTTGGTTCCCTGAATTCAGTTCTAAGGAGGAATTCTGCCTCTTCATAGAGAGGCGCACCCTTTGAAAGCATGTTTCTTGACACGTTTTCCCAGAAATTCAGATCAGGATCAAGTTTCATGAGATATTCAGGTACACCTCCAAATACAAAGTATGTATTACACAGATCTTCAATCCCATAATCTACAAATTCGGCCAGGTGCCTGAACTTTAAGGGGATCAACTGCAACTGGCCGGTTCTTCTCCCGTAAAGTGGGCTTTTATAGGAGAGTACTTCGTTCTCCATTATACTGATGGAAGATCCTGAAAGAATCAGCATAACATTCATTCTGCTTAATATGGTGTCATATATTTTCTGGAAAACCGATGGGATAGCCCTGTTTGACTCTATGAGGTAAGGGAATTCATCTATGGCTATTATGATCTTGGAACTTCCTGTCTTTGCCTGAAATGAACTGCCGGAAGCAAGAACAGAAAAAAAGGAGTGCCAGTCATCAAAACTGGCCTTAAGAATGCTGTCGTCGCCCAGAAACTTTGAGATGATAACCTTAAAGTTGCGAATGTTTTCCCTGTCTCCCTCAGTTGTTGCAAGAAAATAAACTCCTCTGTCACCAACGAATTTACTGATCAATTCCGTCTTCCCCACTCTTCTTCTACCGTAAAGAATGAACAGTGAAGATCCCTTGGCAGATCTGGCATCTTCCAGGATTTTCATCTCTTCAATCCTGTTAACAAACTTTTGTTGGGACATAAGTATTATACTTTATTAACAACGAATATTTATGTGTATTTACCTCAAGACTTCCATTTTCCGGCAACAGGTGGATTAAGTTCCAGAGTGCTCGGAATGGATTTGTGAAAAGATTCTTAACGCCAGCTCTTCATTTATGTCTCTATTCGACCATCGTAACCGCCTTTCGAATATTGTGCATTTTCGCAGGAATAAAATTGGCCCACGTCTTTCACAGGACAATTGTCAGGGTTGTAATGGCTTGAGATATGATCTTTCCTGCAGAACCCGGAAAGAATATGCTGAAACCGGTGGCTGTTCGCATTGGTCCAGCGGTTGCAGTAAAGTAAGCTTTCCATGAACTTTATTCATATATCCTTCATGAAGTGGAATTCTCATCAATCAATACACATTTAACATGGAATAAAACAGTACATTACAATGTCGAGTAAAGGAAGACTTTGAGATAAGGTTCCTATCTACTATGCTGGATGGTTTGAGGAATTTTAATAGAAGAAGCGTTCAGGAATTCCGACAGGCAGTTTATCGAATCAATCAATGATCTCAGTGCCCTCTTCCCAGAAAAATTTCTACCCTCATCATATATCGCATTTATCTTTAGCTCTCCATGCGTGCGATCTAATTTAAGGTCAACTCTTCCTATAATTGAGTCACCATGAAGGAATGGCATGCAGTAGAATCCGTATTTTCTTTTATGTTCCGGAACGTACATCTCCATCCTGCTATCAAAATTGAATATCTCCTGTGTTCTCTTCCTGTCTATAGTTAGATTATCAAAGGGAGAAAGTAAGACAGAAACTGGTTTCCAATTATTTTCTAGACTTTCTAGATGCCGTACATCCTTTTTCAGTATGAACCATTTCTTCCTTGTCCCTGAATTATTTTCAGTTGTTTCTACAGGTACTATTACTGATTCATCCTGAAGTTCTTCCACAACCTGCATCTTATCTGAAATGGTGACGGGAGAATAATGCCTGCTGACCTGATCTGGAGAAGCTATACCCAATGCCCCAAGAGATTTCTGGAACATTGCTTTTTCTGCCTCCTTTCTATCAATGGTGCCCTCCGTTGATTCATTAAAATAATATTCAGGAATATCCCATACTTTCTGGTTTGATGCGGTCCTATAACTTATTATTATATCTCCTGTTCTGTGCATTAGGTCAAGCAGTAAATTTACCTTTCTTTCATGCCCCCAGCCACTGAGTCCGGATTTGATTTTTAATTCTGAAAGTTTATTTGAGGTAATGGGTCCAGTGGATCTGATAAGATCTTTAATTTCATCAATCGAAGTCTTCATCTCAGGATGTTCTCTCAAGTATCTCTCTCTTCTTTCATTCATGCTCATTCTCATGAACTTTAGATCGTCAATAATTGAAATAGATGCCTGATGAGCATAGGATTCAACCAGAAGATGATCTCTGTAAATGAGATTCAGGAGGTTCTGCCTGTTAAAGTTACCGATTCTGCTCCAGAGAGTAAGGAAATGACTTCTTTCAACTGTATATACGGGATCAATCTGGACATATTTTATATCCTTCATTACTTCCAGAATTTTCTGCTTCTTACCAAAATTCTCTCCTGGGGTTCCTGAGAGGTGCTGCCGCATTATAGAGAATCTTGCAACATCCTTCATTGATACCTGAACAACATTACCGTCCATTCTGAATGGCATTATCTTCAGTATATTAATAAAGAGATCAATTGTCGCCATGGAAATTCTATTTTGCAGCAGATTCATTTCACTATCCTTGCATCATTCACCCGCACTGACGGCAGAAAGGAAAAGAGGCGTATATTCGATCCGGAGATAAACTGGCTGATGGATGAGAAGACTGAATATCCTTCATACTGGCTTGGACAGAGAGATCCACTGAAGTACTGTGCATCCATCTATGGTTCCCAGGGTTTTGAATCTGATTATGTGGGGCTTATCTGGGGAGAGGATCTTGTATGGCGCAATGGATGGAAAGTGCAGCCGGACAAGATAATGGACCGGATTGGAGGAAGTGGTTCACTCAAGAATCTGTCCTTAACAGATCCTCCAAAAGCCATGAAGCTGCTGATCAACAGGTACAGGGTGATGCTCACAAGGGGAATGAAAGGAACATCCGTATATTTTGAGGATAGCGAAACTTTCAGCCATGTGTCAGGCATAAAGAATAAGGCAATGGTTGTTTAGGCACATTTCAATAACTTTAATCCTAAAATCATTGCGTTTCAGGCTTCCCCGACTCTTCACCACTGATACCATCCATTATGGATACATCAAATATTTTATGGAACAGGTCTTCAGAATGGCTTGTTTCAATAGGGTTCCCCTCAGTAATCCTGTATGTATGGGTTCCGTCCGTTTTTCTTTCAGCCCTCAGGAAGAGGGTCTCTTTCCTCATCCTTTCATAATAACTTATGGAAAATTCGTACAGGTGGCTTACAAACAGAACCTTTATCTTTTTTTCAATCAGGGCGTCCACAATATTACGGGATAACTGTGATCCCTCCCTTGTATTTGTTGTTGAGAACGATTCATTGAAGAGTGCAAGAGAACCAGGTTTGATATGATCGATTATGGAACTCATCCTGTTAAGCTCCTCGTCAAGTTTTCCCATGGTCATGCTCCTGTCTTCCTCTTTCTTAAAGTGTGTGAACAATCCATTCTTCAAATCAGATCTGAACGAATTGGCCGGGACAAACATCCCGCATTGAAACATGAGAAAAGCCTGTCCAATGCTTCTCAGGAATGTGGATTTTCCTCCACGATTTGTTCCCGTTATTATGATCAGATCCTTTCGGTCTCCATTCATGTCATTGCCAACAACCCTTTCGGATATTCCAAGACTCAGAGAAATATCGTAAAGCCCCATGAAGGAGAGGATATTTTCATTCCCATCCATCGGCAAAGGGAAACAGACTGGTTCCCCCTTTAGAGTGATATAATCATAAAGGTTAAGACATCCAATATAGAATGCAAGTTCATTGCGAAGCAGGTAAAAGAAGTCAAGCACATTCTCAGCAGATTCTTTCATTACATTGGTTATGTTTATGATCCCCCTGTTCCTCATTTCGGAAATTGCCTGTGCACCGGTCTCATCCCTATCTCCCAGTGTGAATGTGTAATGTTTTGACCTGCCGTTTGAAATTATTCTTGAAAATTTACTGTTCTTCTCCATTATCTTGAGAAGAGTGTAATTAACACCCTCATTTCCCCGACCAAGTTCCACACTTACAGGAACACCCTTTGGGAAGGTGAGCGTCTTAAGTAGTTCTTTAATCTGTGAAAGATAGGCATCATCAAGTTCATTTTTTATGAGAGAAAATAGTGATTTGAATCCTTCAGAATCAAACTGTGAAGATGTTCTGTCACTAATTTTTCTAAGTTCTCCAAAGCTGTTGATGAATATCTGCATTACCTTTATGGATTCATGGAGTATGAGTTCAGGATTTGTCTGGCTGAACCAGAAATACTGCCTCTTTTCTTCTTCAATGGATCTTACAAGAATTTCATAAATCTTCCTGGCATCTTCCCTGTTTCTGATACAGTCTTTCAGCACAGCCTGCCTGTGATATATTGTGTTAATGTCAGTTTCACTGTTGATCAATACTTTTTTCACAGTTTCACGAAGGAATTTGTCTCCATTAGCCATTTTATCAGTTATCCTGTTAAGCTCAAGATCATCGATCAACATATCTGCATTCCAGGGCAATTTAAGATCAGGATTCATGTTCCTGTCAGGATACATCAGAAAAACTTTCATGAACTGATCCTCCTTATAATTTCATCATAGGTTACCCTGTATTTTCTTGCAAGAGCCATTGCATAGGCCAGTCCGTCCGCAGGCTCCTTCACTATCTTATAGGTTCTTTCCTCAGGGTTGTCAGGAACTATTGTGCTTACCATGCTTACTGTTCCATCAAGAGAAGCCAGCTCATCCAGGAAAGTCACGTAAAGGCAGAGGCATCCGATTCCAAGAATTTCAGAAACTATTTTTTTTCCTATGGTCACTGCATCTTTCAGTGTGGTGGAGCTCAACATCTCGTTGATTATTATTATGCTTCTTGAAGTGCTCCTGTCCATTATGGTCTTGATCCTTACAAGATCATCCTCAAGTTTACCCCGATTATTATCCAGGTTCTCCGACCTCTCAAAATGTGTGAATATATTGTCAAATAGGAACAGAGATGATCTTGTGCCTGGAACAGGCAGACCCAGGATTCCAAGGTAATGGGTCTGGCCGAACATTCTGGCAAAGGTAGTCTTTCCTCCATGGTTTGGCCCAGTGACAACAATTATCCGCTGATCCCCCTCAAGGAAAAAGTCGTTTGTTACAACCGCTTTTCCCTCCCTTGTCAGTTTGTCGGCAAGTCCAATGTCAAATCCATCATAACAGGATACATTCCTGTTCACCTCTGATATCTCAGGAATGCAGAACTGCAAACCAAAATCCTTGAGCTTTGCAATGTAATCAATATATGTAAGATAGAACTGGACTTCTTTCTGAAATTTTCCAATGGTGGGGTCAATAAAATCAATGTTTTTTTCATAATAATCAAGGAGATCCTGAAAGGTTTCCGGATATATTCTTGCAACCAGATCCAGTATGGCCGCTTCAACATGATTCATCCCTGGAAACTGCGGTGTTCTTACTTTCTTCATCCCGGAACCGCTTTCACTGAATTTACTGAATGCATCTTTTATTTCGGCACTGTAGTCTTCTTCACCGCCGTACTCTTTGACCACTATTTTTCCTGTCTTTATGATCATGGTAAACCTGACGGCATCAAGCTTTTTCCTCATGCCAGAAGTCTCTTTTCTCAAATTTTCAAATTCATCAGAAGTTATGTATTTTCCAACATAATCTATCAATTCTTTAAAAGCTTCAGATTCCGGGGATTCGCTCGTAAGATCATGGAAAAGTGTTTGAACAGCTTCACAGTATATTTCAGCTGAATCCATCAGCCATCTCTCTTTCTGGTATCTGTAAAGTCTCTCTATGCCTGAAAGATAGCGGTACATTTTTTCCATCTTATCGGAAAATGTCCGTATAGATTGGAGGATCCTTTCATTCTGGAGATCTAGGAAGACCTTTTGCCTGTAAGTCACGTTATGTATGTTCTTAAGGGGAGTGTAAAATATTGAATCCAGGTGGTAATCCTTTTTCTGTTCTGTTATGGCCTTTATCACCTGATTCAGGTTAAGATCCAAAAAGAAGTCCGGTTGTTCTTCTCTGATTAGGCCCTTATTTTCAATTTCCCTGTAAAGAATGCTTTCAAATACCAACTTATTCACTCCTGCTATATTTCTGGTAATCACACTGCGAACATTCGCACTTTGCCTTAACTGCAGGAGTTATCAGTCCTTCTGGGACGATTAAAAGGAAACTCCATTCCTATCTTACGCATTCTTGAATCCAATTTTAAAGTTTCGAAGCTAAACGATGAAACAGTTAATGATCTCGCATTGCACATTCATAATAGAACATTCATGTATGATCCATCACCCCTGATAAATATTATATAAAGTTGGTTAATTGGACAACGATGGCACTTTTGTCAGTTAAAGTAGCTGGAAGACTTATGAAGTCTCCTGTTTTTATTATTCTTATAATATTCTGGATAATAATTGCACTGTCTCTTGCCTCCGTATCTCAGCCAGCCTCATTTTACGCCAGTCTTATAAGCGACAGCGGTAATGTTCCCCAGTATCAGACAACAACCATCACGGAACTGAATGGTACTAATGCAACAGTATACAGCCAGACTTTCAATGAGTATGGCGTGGCGGAACAAGGCTGGAATGTAACCTACGCAATCTCTGTCTTTAATGGTCAGAAGGATACCATCGTAAACTCGCATTATGCCGGAATTACTGATATAACAGGCCTGGTTGTTTATAATATTACTGGACTACAGAAAGATCAGGTATATACGGTCTCTGAAACAGTGGGTTACAGAGGATATGAATGGGCAAATCATACAGCTTCAATCCTCACATTTGCAACAGAGGGAACACCATCATCAGGTGTTGTTTCAGGGCAGTTATCCATAACCCCGGTTCTTTCAGATGCCTCACCGTCACACTTTTCACTACACATATGGAAGATACCACAAAACGGGAAAGCAAATTATACGGTTCTGTATGGTGTATATTCGGGAAACAGCTTTGGTCAGGCTATAAACTTGATGGTTGACGGAAATTTCCCCAATCATCTTGTAAATTTCACAATGATGAATCAGGCAAATATCCAGACTAATCTTAACTATACTGGAGAACCATATTATTACACCATAGGTGTCAGATCTGAAAATGGAAGCATTGCCGGAACTGCAATGTTTGGATCAAGAGTGAGCAGTCAGGCAAAAATGGAAGACAGTGTATTCCTGATGTTCGCCGGCCTATCAATATTCCTCATTTTATTATTCCTCTACGTAACCATCTATCAGTCCAATGCGTTCGGGAAAGTCATAAAAAGTGGGAGGATTCGGAATTTCCTCCTTGGAAAGGAAGATCTCCATTACCCTGAAGAAATTTCAGGTAGATATGGAGAAATTTTACTTACATCTGTCTTACTCTCAACTCCCTTTATCCTGATATCTGCATTGGTAGCTTATTTATTTTCAATAAGAATTTATGGCATTTCTCCCGGTGCAGGAGTTTTGTTATCATACACGGCCGCTTCCTTTATCACAGTCCTCTTCGCTACTTCGTTAACCGTAATCGTTTTAAGATCAAGGTTCGGAGAATTCATCGTTCATAATTATGCAAAAAAGACAATGCTAAGCAGACTTGTTACATTTGTACCTGGTTATCTGGTGACATTTTTCTATCTGTCTCTTCTAACTAATTATGGGATGTTATCATTCCTTTCAAGTTCCCAGCAAATTATACAGAAGGTTACTCTCATTCTCTACTCTGTAAATCCCATGACATACTTATGGCTGCTTGGATCCTACTTCAGCAAGGACATTGCCGCAACAGGCACATCAACATTTATACCTTCAGCACTGGGATTGAGTCCACTTACCCTACTGCTTATTGGGTTGGCATGGATCATTGCAATCTTAGTTATTCCATGGGTAATATTCAGTAAAAGAGAGAGGGCGGTTATCGGCGCTGCTCACGATTAATGTATGCCTGTTGAATTTTCATTACCTGCTACCATTCTATCAATCGCTCTACGGAGATACCAAAATTATGAAGTGTTCCAATTATATGTATTCTCCTCAGAAGTCTTCCGTTCGTGGGATAAAACAACAGCATATGGGAGGAATATTCAAATAGTAAACTCCTCAACCTGTGGCTTAGAAAATAAAGCCACTGGAGGGTTTCGATCCCCCGACCTGCTGATTACAAATCAGCTGCTCTACCAGCTGAGCTACAGTGGCGAATGGTCTGCCCTATAAATGGATATGCAGGCTCACCAACATAAAAGATAGAAATATAATCCTTTTGCAAAGATTTAGCAGCACAGTGAAAGTAAAAGCTAAACATTAACAACTTTGCTTGCTGAAGATCCGG
>JAJYYD010000063.1 GCA_021801305.1 Thermoplasmata archaeon | reverse complement strand
AATATCGCAATACCCGCAAAATGACTCTGAATGAGGCAAGGAAATGGATAGAAAGCAATTATAAATTCATGGATAAGCCGTTGCCGGACCCTGAAGAACTGTACGATAAAATGAAAGATTTTCGGAACGAACACAATAAGCAGATAATAAGCAACAAGGCCGTAGAATACCACTTACGGAGCCTTCTCAAGGATGGTCTAATAGTCAAATTGAAGGGGAGATATTATCTTAATTTGAGGTCAGCAAAAGCGGTCCGCCAGGTTGTTTCATTGTTTTATGCGGTTCCGGAGCTGCGAAGTGGGTTCCATGACCTTGCGGATCTGTGGGCTTCAATGGTAGGTGTAAGTGTAGCGGATGCAATAAATTCACGGTATGATATTACACGCTCATTCTGGGATTATACCACTGATTTTATGTCTGTTGCAGGTAATCTCAAGGATTTTTTTAATGCCTTTTATCTCAGTAATCAAGAGGCTAAAAGGGAACTGTTGCTCAGATATATTGAGTATTTTAACCATGAAAAACACAAGTGGAAAGTTGGCCGCTTTGCGTGGCAAGCCATTGATAATTTATCTTCTTAGTATTATATTCCAGAATGACCTCCCTGAGTATATATACTAAAGCCATAGAATCAAGGTGCCATAAAAGGACTTGTTTATGTCCATAATGGAATACGGGCAGACCCATAAATGTCCATAAGCGAATACAACAATTTTTAATAATACAGATTACATGCCATACTCATGACTTTTGAACCGAAATATAAGGAAATGCTCAACGATAAGGAAATTAGCCGATGGTTTGAGAATCTCAGGGCCAAGTCGTATCTTACGGCTACCGTTTATTTAAGAGGACTGGGCTATTACTGTGAGCTTACAGGGTCAACCCCATATACCATATTAGAAACCGCTAAGTCAGGAAAACTTAGAAATGACTTCATGGATTTTGTCAGGAAAATGGAGAAAGAAGGAAAGGCCGGGTCCTATATTGCAAGGTATAAGAAAGTCCTCAGGTCATGGTTAGGGTTCAACGGTGTGGACTTCAAGCCTACCGCTAATATTGCCTATGAGAGCAGATCTCCAAGAGTGGAAGGCGAAAGGATTCCGGAGAAAACCGAGCTTGCCAAGATACTGAGAAGCGGATCTCCCAGGGCAAGACTGGCCATTTCCCTTCTTGCATTCTCAGGATTGAGACCTGAAACACTGGGGAACGCTGAGGGGAAGGACGGACTTAAGATCTCTGATTTCCCGGAAATGAGGATTGAGGGCAACAAAGTGGAATTTGATAAAACCCCTACCATGATAAGCGTCAGGTACACGCTGAGCAAGGCTAAAAACTCTTATTTTACTTTCCTGAGCAATGAGGGAATGACATATCTCAGGGAATACCTGGAAACAAGAATAAGCGAAGGCGATGTTTTGACCCCCGATACTCCACTGTTCAAGCTTGACCCTCAGGGAAGGATAGCTCACTCTTTCATAAGGACGCAGCTCGCAACAAGGGACATAAGGAAGGCTATTGTAAGCTCAGGATTCTCATGGAGACCATACGTCCTGAGGGCCTATTTTGCAACTGCCCTGGACAATGCAGAAAACAAGGGGTTAATTTCTCATCCATGGAGAACGTTCTTTATGGGCCATAAAGGAGACATTGAAGCCCGGTATTCCACAAACAAGAGATTACCCCCCGATATGATCGAGGAAATGAGATCCGCCTATGTCAGGGCGTCTAAATACTTTGAGACTGAGGAACATGGCATTAAAGAAGAGGACGTCGCTAAGATAACCTCCAATACAATGAGGGAGACGGCCATAATGATCCTTGAGACCGCATACGGCATGAAGCTGACAGACAAAGAGAGAGAGGAACTCGTGGGCCTTGAGATAAACGAGCTTCAGGAAAGGTTGAAAGAGTTATTCAGGGATAAGAAAGCGGAGATCCTTAACAATGGCAACAAGCATAAGACCATATCTGAAAGGGACCTTGAATCATATCTGAACAAGGGATGGGAACTTGTACAGATATATCCCAGGGGAGACAAGGCAGTTATCAAGCTGCCTTCCTGACAACCTGTTACCACTGTTGAACTTCGATTAATTAAGTATGAAACCTCTTATCGACATATCGGCAGGGAATCAGGAAAATAAAGCTTCAGTTCGTTATCGGTTGGACATTGTCCTTCGACCCGGCTTTTGGCTCCGTCTCCTATTCAATGCAACAGAAATCAGGTATTCATCCTCAGAAATATCGATAAACTCTGATTGTTATGGTTACATTCTTTAGGTAACTGTTCTCTATATTATAGTTACACTTCAAGATAAAACATAATTCAGCATGTTTCTATATATTTTTGGAAAGCCCCCAATAGAACCAATATATAATCGATGTATGAAAAAAAACGTAATCAAGGAATAAGGGAATTGTATGTAGGTTACGGTTCATTCTGAAGGTTATCATAGTTAAGTTTTAGCCTAAAACTTAATTCCTTAAGCCACTACATGGTTTCTGGAAAGCCCATAATAAAGCCGATACCTGAACAAAAATAGGAGGGGAACTCAAACGAGAAAAGGAGACCTGTGTATAGGTTAAGTTTCTTGGTTAAGTTTCATTGTGGAATAAGGGGAGGTCATATGTAGTGATGTTTTGGGTTAAAACGTCATTCGATGATATCTCTCTATAGTTATGGAAATGCCACAATACGTTAGCGCCATTAAAATAAATTGAAAGGGAATATCATTAAGGAAAAAGAGCGGTGCGTATAGGTGATGTTTCATGGTTATACTTCATTGTGGAATGTCAAAGATGTTTTGTATGATTATTTTTATGTGCATGGCATGGGCATTCACAATAAACATTCTGAAAGCCATGCCCCCTGACACCTCCCTCTACAAACGTTCTACCTGGGATATGTCTTTTTTCCACGAGTGACCCATACCCTGGGCACCTGGCATGGTCCCCATTCTTACAGTAATGCCAGATGTGCCGCTCCTGCTGCTGTTCAGTCATTTTTTGTCACCGCCGAAAAAGCCATCAAGCATCAATCCCATGGCTATCAGGACAACAGCGGCGTAAACGATGTTTAAGTATTCAGAATGTGGAATTACCGGCGGGACATGAAGGAGGTTACCGATAAATGATCCTATGTCAAAGAAGGCGTTGGCAATCACCGCATAGAATGAATACTGAAGGGTGTTTGAGAGATACGCATAGGCAAGGTAAATAAGAAGGAAGAATCCGATCAGGAACCTAAGGAATTTCATTATCTTTCCCTACATGAATGTACAGAACTGCTGTGAAAGCTGATAGAACCGCCGCTGAGAAAGTCAGGACTATGCCTAAGGCCAGCAGGTCGCCATGACTCAGGTATGGAATTACAAATTTCCCGAATAATGCCATCCCTGCAATGAACCATCCTGCACCTGCCACTGCATAACCCAGGGTGTAGGAATTTAGCTTCATGCCGGTTCATCTCCAGGGTCATCTGGAAGGTAAGGTTCATCTGTGGGGTCCCGGTCATCCTCAATATCCGAATCAGGGATCGGTTTCCTGATTGGAATATCGGGACTGAAGGGGGCAGGAGGTATAAGATTACCTTCCGATGCCATCGACTTGAAAAATAAAACTTCTGGATGCCTTTTTGTGTCAATTAAGAAGCTTCTGGAGGTCATTCTGATCTACCCTCCCTATACCTTTTGAGTGCTTCGATCCCTGCCATGCCTTGCGTCTTCATTTTCGCCCTCTGTTCGGCCGTCAGTTCGGGATGTCCCTGTATCCATGCCTGCTCCCTTTCAGTGTATAGGGAATCTATGGCCTTCTGTCCTCTTCTTTCCACCGTGTCAGGAATGTCCGGTTCGATCCCCTGAATGCCTGCCTTGACAATGATATCACGGTTAAGCATCGCATGGGTGAAATAGCCGGGCGCATGCCTTTTGGACAGTTTCTTCTGGTTGATTACCGCCTTATGGTCCTTGAAATCAGGGTTAGGGCATGGCCCCTCATCCGCATACCATATACGTGAATCCCTCATGGTATCCATGGGGCATACCTGCACCTCGCACTTCTCATAGAATGGGCAGGATTCATAGGGCTTCGGCTCCGCCGTGATCATGGAATGGATGTATTTCCTGATCTGTTTTTTCTGCTGCTCCGTAAGGGAGTATTCTTCAAGCCCGATCATAGGATTGACACCACCATGATCTGGCCCTTGTTAATGATCAGTTCCTTGCCATTGCTGCCATCGATGGAAAGCATGTAAGCTCCAAGTGCCTTGAGCTTCCCCGCTTCGATCCTTCCGTTCACCAGGGTTATTGTTACTGACTTCCCTATATGGGATGTGTTTAATGGTTCCGGGTTCCCATAATTCCGGGGGCCATCCATTCCCTTCTTAACCTCTTTCCTTTCACTCTTTATCATTCCTTCAATACCTCCGTTATCCTGTCCCTGAGTGGCTTTAGCCTTTCCTTTACGCTTTCAGGAATAAGGCTCGCAAACTTCCTGAATGCTCTCTCTTTCATGTTCATGTTTTCATTCCTTCCTGGAGCTTAAGGCAGCTCCCATGCCGTCCTGTAAAAAATTATGGACTGTTAAGGGGTCAATCGGCCGCACTGCCATGACCTGCATGAGGGGTATATGGTAGTACCTGCCTGAGACCGGGACTTCAATCAGCAGGCTCTTATACACGCCCTTGAGTGTGCCGGTCCTTGTCAGGATTGCACCATTCGGACGCCTGTATGTTACGCTTACATCGAAGCCCCTCAACCTCAGTGCACTGGACCGGGAGATCACGGGTACTCACTCCCATGTGAAATGAGCCACTTCCAGAATGCAGCAAGTACATGGGGATAGAACATGGCCATGACAAGGATAACGAATATCCCCCATGATGCCAGTACCAGGGCAATAAGAAGGATCGAATTTGGCCTGTTCATCTGGAATCACCCACAAGTGCCGATATGATCTCCTTGGCGTCCCCTATGCTCAATTGATAAAGTGTGTCCTTTCCCAGTCTTTCAAGAGTGCTGTAAACATATTCCAGATTGGAGCGGTTGAAGCACATGTTCTTGATTGCCTGGATCTGCCTGTCAGTTGCACGAACGAACCTCATTGATATTCGCCCCCGTTGAGAAATTCGGGATTGATTGAATAGGCGCCGCCCCTGTTCTTTATGAAGGCACCTTCCCTGCTGAGATCCTCACACAGATTCGAAACCTGTTTCAGACTGATATCAGGATCCGGTATCATGTCATGGATTGCCTTCGGTCTCAGTGATCGATATTCACTTTTTGGCCCTTCCACTTCCACAAGCTCAAACAACGCCTTTTTTGGATTGTCCCGCCACGGCGACCCAGTACTTTTAGCAGTGGAATGACGATCGCCTTCGGTTTTTTCATTCTGGACATCGGAATTTGCGGGGCCAAGCAAAGAAATACTGGATTGCCCCGAACCACCTGAATCCTGGCCTTCAGGAGGGAGGTCTTGATCCTGAAAATGACTTGGACAGGGGGTCGAATTATCGCCAGAGCCCGAAATACTGGCTTTCTGCGATGCTCCGTTGCCCTGTCCAACTCTCATGGGCATACTATATACATGCGCGCATGTAGGAACATTTTTCTTTTCTCTCTCACGCGCATAAGTTTGCCCAAAAAGGTTGGACACTAAGTCTAAAGTTAGCGGGGCCTTGGAAATATAGGCTTCCCACGAAGATTGATCTACTGTCCGAGTTGATTCTGAATTTTCGACGCCCCCATCACCATTAACCATGGAAGCGTATGTGCAATATTTCCTGGAACCCGCAAATTTCCCTTCCTCTACGGTTTTTTTCTTGATAATGAAGTCATGGGCCTTCAGCCAGGCGCTGAAGGTTTGTGGCTTCACAGGTTCGATCTGTTTCCTCTTGCACCAGGTTTCGTACCTGGAATAGAGGTCATCAATAACCTGTACGGCAGGAAGGTTTTCGGCCATGGTCATCGAGGTTCCATCGAGTGTGCTCTTTCCCTCAGCCTTTGTTTCGATCTGGTCCGGCTCAGGCATCAGATTCTGGGCCTGTGCCCAGACCTGGACAGAATCTGAATGGAACCGCCACAGCTCTTCTATTCTGTCATTGTCCTGCTCTTCTGCGAATTTCCATCCGTTGGCAATCAGATATGACAATCCGATCAGGCCATTCAGGAAAAACCCGTCGAGCATGCCTAACATTTTTGGCTTAAGGTTGCCGTCAAGCCTCGCCGCCGGATTCAGGGCAATCATAAGCATTCTGCGCCATGCGCCTCCTGCCTGCGTGATCCTGAACAGTGGCGGGGCGCTTGCCCATAGTGCCTTGAAAATAGGTCTTTCAACTGTTGGATCTTTGAACTTCCTTTCAAATTCCGATGGCTCACCACCGAACAGGTCATTAATGGCTGAGAAATCATGGATCCTCGCATGCTCCATATCGCCAGCGATCAGGGCAAGTTTGTTTTGCAGGTTCTGTGTTGAAAAATGCTCCCTCGGGTCCGCCAGCTTGTGAGGGCCGGCCTTGGCAAACATGGTGAGGTTTCCGAACGTGAGAATCCCCTGTGCAGCTGCAAGATGGGTTCCCTTTCCGCTCCCTGGGTCTCCTATGAGGACAAGAATCGTTCTTTCGGTTGGCAGCGGATACCGGGTTATGAGAAGGTAGCCCACCATTTCATAGAACGTCAGGGCACCGCCTGCGCCCATGGCCCTGACTGTGAAATCGTACCATTCTCTGGCCTGCTGCACTATATCGGGATTTTTTAGATTGACATTCAGCGCATACGTCATGTTGTGTGCCGGATTGAAGCTGGTTTCATCAATCCTCAATGTGCTCCCATCCCAGAATCCTTCTATGGCGCAGTCATTAAGAACTGCCCTGAAAATCCCATCTTTCGGAGCCTGATTCAATTCCAGCGGGGATCTAATATTTCTCGCTTTTAGCCTGTTGGAGATTTCATCAATGACGGAATTTTTGATCTCAATATCCACTGGCAGCTTTAGAAAATCATTCAAAATCTTTATCTTATCCTCTATTTTTTTGATTGCTTCAGGCTCGCTTGTTTCGGACAGCGCCTTGGAAAACTCGTTAATTTTCAGCCTGGCATCAGCGTCATAAAGGGCATGTATGAATTTTGCCCGGTGCATCATCACACGCCGTACCTTCTCAAGCTCCTGCGCTATGCGTATCTCTCCGTCGGGCTTGAAAAACCGATTGAATGAAAATAATGTCAGGCGATCTACTTTTGCGCCCGGGGCTTCCATGGCAAGGAATTTTAAATATCCCTGAAGTTTGTCAGCAGTACTCGAAGTTTTTCGGGGATCGAAATAATCCGCGTAACACTTTATACCTTTCGTAACCCTCAGGATTTTCCATGTTTCAGGGCTTGTGCCCCTGACGTTGTTTTCTATTTCTGCGATATCTCTATCTGGGTTCATTGGCAATAACCTCCATAATCTCCTTCAGAGAATTCCTTCCCGACACTTTCCCACCTTCATTCAGTCTGATTTTCGAATTTCTGTAGGCGTTGCTCACAATTCGCGGCCTGTACTGTCCGTTTCCAGTTCTTCTAATAAGTTCACTTATTATCTGCTGGAGGTCGCTCTCATTTCCACCACAGGAAGCAACATAGCCGGCCAGTCGAAGCATCATGAAATGTAAATTCCCTGATCCCTTGGCCCAATACGGGGTAAGAATTTTGATAATTGATTCGACATCCTTGATTCCGTTGCCGATCTTTCTTGGCTGCACCGGTCCTTCAAATTCTGATTTTATATAATCCCTGAAAAATGTTTCCTGATCCAGTGGCTTCAGTTCCCTATACCCTCTGTATACGTTGCCGGTAAGAAGGAAAAACCGGCCAGAATCATAAATTTCTATGGAATGCCCATCCTTCAGTGAAATTTTGGATCCTAACCCTTTTGGCTTTCCACCCCTTACGAGAATGTGGATTCCGGTTCCAGAGACAGAAATTTCAGTATAACTACCAATTGGTTCTATAAAGTCCTCAATAACCCATTTTTCAATCTCTCCGTTATGTATTACGCTGTCGAAATCCATTCCGGTATGGCTCCGGTTGAAAAAGAACGCTAAATGTTCAGCATTTCTAACATTGTAGAAATGGCTCCACGTCCTCGAATCGTTGGTTTTGGCCGGTTGCCCATTGGTCTGAAATGGGAATTTTTCAAATTTCCCTTTTTCATCATTCCAGATCGCTTTGGCGACTCCCCACTGCTTTAGTCTCCTAAGTTCCTCAGGAATGGCAAAATTACGCTGTGCCGTGTTCTCTGAAGTGTATGGACTGGAAAATTGTGAAGACTTAAATTCTTGTTTAGAATTATCTACTTGAGAATTATTCCTGTCAGGAATTTTTCCATTTTCTTTATTCATTTCTTTGGTACCTCCTTTTTGCCCTGCTGTTCAGTGTTGAGAAGGTCTTCGCCAGTCAGTTCTTTAAACAGTTCAAATAGCCGCCTGGGACTGTTGTAGAATGAGGGGTCTGTCATTTCTGACCCTCCGGCGCGATCACCTTTATGCTATGTTCATCGGTGAGTTCAATCACAACGGGTTGATTCTTGGCAATACCGGCATCGAGTGCCCAATATTTCGGAAGACAAACAAAAAACGACCCGCCGATCTCACGCACTTGCCTTTTTACCTTTATTACCATAGCATAGGATACCTTGCGGATATATGACCATCTTTATTGCAATTTACATGCACATTTTATTCACATCCCCATATCTTTAAGTATTCTTTATGGATACCAATAAGAGTGAAAGATAACAAACCGCCAGGGCTTCATGGTTCCCCAGGGCTCACGGTAGTAACAGCGTTCACTGAGCTGATTGGTGAAAGTGGATTTATTCCGTTTGGAATGCTCGAAGAGAAAGTTAAGGCGAAGTTGCTTCCGTACCTGAAGGATGGCCGCACAAGGTCATTGAAGAAAGCAATATCGGTTTTAAATGGGTATGGTGTTATTGACACCACGCTCTCAAAATATGGAGAGCCGGCTTACCGCATAGCCCGAAGGGTTGATACTGATCAGTTCCGCTTTGATTACCTCTATCTGCTTTCTTTCATAAATGATATCGCCAGGACAGTTGAAGGGTCCCACGCTTCCTTTGACCCTCTTCTTTTCATTGAGGATCATGTGTTCAAATGGCTATTGGAAGATCCGTCCACGATTAATGAAAACGATCCTTTTTGGACAGAGGAAAATGCAGTATTAGCACGCATATTTCATATTGGCGCGGATGAAAAAACGCCGTTGATTCACCGGAAAATGGATCTGTATGTCAGTTTTGGTAACTCCTGGGAGGGGGGGTTTAGGGGATATTTCAGCCAGCCGCCTTTATCTCGTATGCATGTTCTATTCTGCCGTATCGAAGGTGAATTTGAAAGAATAATGGGCGACTATATGGAATGGGATAAAAGAAGCGGCAGCATAGAAGGCAACCGGGAGGACATGTCAAAATCATGGGCCAGAAACTTCGTATATTCTAAGCTGATTCACTGGACATCCATGGCGTTGACTGTCTGGATCGGACTCAAAACCAAGAAATACACTCTTGAAGATTACAATACCGGACCGGTTCTCATTAAAGAATTTACATTGAGCAATCGTGGCGGGTACAAGCATCCTGACAAAATCATGGAAAAATTTCAGGTTGTGAAGAATAAAAACTGACTGAAAATATATTGTAAAATCCCCCCGAGTATATAAACAGGGGATGGTTTTAGACGGTTTCCACTGTTAGCGCATTGAACACTTTATATTGTGCGGAGGGAGAGCATCCGTTAAAACGTTCAATGCGTGGATATGTTTATACCGTCCCATGAATTATACATTTATGATTTACAAGGACACGATCGAACAGGAGCTTGACCGGAATGAGAGATACATAAGCAGCAAGAAAGTAAGGGATTCCCTGGAAGCATTCGCCATGGATCTGAAGGTGAAAGACAACCTCACCGATCATCGGGTCATGTTCTACCTCATTCGTTTAAGGGTCCTCAGCCGTATGGAGAGTGAAGAAGAGTTCCTCAATCCCACAGTTGCTGGCCTTAAATCTATAATCATGAAGCTTTCGGCAAAGAGTACAATCAGCCCCAGGACAGTAGAGGACTACAAGCAGGCCATAAGGAAATACTACACATGGAAACTTCCGCCCTCGGAGTTCGCTGAGAAAGTGGGATGGATCCATGTAAAGGGAAACACTGTCAACCGGCTAAAGAAGTCTGAAGACATGATCACGAAAGAAGAGATTGAGAAGCTCATAAACGCATGTGCAAACAGCAGGGACAAGGCACTCTTCAGTACCCTCTATGATTCCGGTTGCAGGATCGGGGAGATCCTCACGCTGAGAATAAGAGATCTGCAAAACGATCAGTGGGGAACAGTCCTTCATGTTACCGGAAAGACGGGGGAGAGGATGGTTAGGATTGTGGGGGATTCAGTCCCATATCTGAGGGAATGGGTCAACAATCATCCTGGAAGGAATGATCCTAACGCCATGGTATTCGTGTCTGTTGCAGGAAACGATTACGGAAAGCCCATGAATTACGATGAAATGTTAAGGGCCCTGGGGAGGGCAAAAAGGAGGGCCGGAATCAATAGAAGAATACATCCGCATCTGTTCAGGCATACCAGGGCTTCGTTATTGGCGTCAAAGGTAGCTGAAGCACCTCTGGAATCCCAGATGGGATGGATTCATGGTTCAAAGCAAACAAGGACATACGTGCATCTTTCCGCTAAGGCTCAGGACGCTGCAATACTAAAAGCCTATGGGATCAAGGTTGAAGAGGAGGAATCGGTCAAGGATGCAAAGCCCAGGGCATGCCCTCGTTGTGGTGAGCTTAATCCATCCAATACCACTTATTGCCGTAAGTGCTGGTTGCCCATGACGGTTGAAGCGACCCTGGAGCTTAAGGAGAAAGAAGAACACATTCAGAAGGAGCTGGAGGGACGGGGCATGATATCTCCACAGGTCAAGGCACTGATTGAAAACATGCCGGAAACTGAAAGGACCGGGATTCTTGCATCTATCATTGAAATGGCCTTGAAGGAGAAGGAGAAAATAAAGAAATCTTGAATTGTATGGCAGTTATCAAGCTGCCTTCCTGACAACCCAGAATTACTGTCAAGCTTCGATTAATTAGGCACGGGTCCTCTTATCGACATATCGACAGGGAATCCGGAAAATAAAGCTTCAGTTCGTTATCGATTGGACATTGTCCTTCGACCCGGCTTTTGGCTCTGTCTCCTATTCAATGTAACAGAAATCAGGTATTCATCCTCAGAAATATCGATAAACTCTGATTGTTATGGTTACATTCTTTAGGTAACTGTTCTCTATATTATAGTTACGCTTTAAGATAAAACATAATTCAGTATGTTTCTATATATTTTTGGAAAGCCCCCAATAGAACCAATATATAAACGTTGTATGAAAAAAAACGTAATCAAGGAATAAGGGAATTGTATATAGGTTACGTTTCATTCTGAAGGTTATCATAGTTAAGTTTTAGCCTAAAACTTAATTCCTTAAGCCACTACATGGTTTCTGGAAAGCCCATAATAAAGCCGATACCTGAACAAAAATAGGAGGGGAACTCAAACGAG
>JAJYYD010000035.1 GCA_021801305.1 Thermoplasmata archaeon | reverse complement strand
TCAGCGGACAGTATGAAATAAACACGGCTGATCTTCCATACGGATACAATGTACTGAATTACATTGTAACAACTACAACCGGACTCTCTTCAGAAAGCACATATGCATTCTTTGCAGGTCCGTCCGAAGCATCAATACAGAGCACTCTTTCAGCAATCGGGAATGCAATCTCAAGCCTCAGTTCCGGATCAACAGCCATGCCAGCTGTAATGGTTTCAGCTGTAAACCCTGATGCATCAGGTGTAACTGGAAGCTACTCCAGCCAGGTTTCAGCTTACCTGGCACAGGCAAAGGCACTGCGGTCGGAAATCTCTTCAGTACTGGCATCAATTACGGGCATTCCATCAGCACTTGCCCCATACATGCAGTCCCAGGCCGCACTTGAGGCCCAGGTTCAGTCATACGGATCACAGCTGACCTCATACCAGACACAGCTTGGAACCTACATACAGCAGCTGGAATCACTAAGCACGAAATCCAATGCAGGAACAGCCGGTCCACTGACCCTGTTCATGTCGGGAGGCATTGTAGCGATCGCAATAATAGGGGCGGCCATTGCACTCAGTGCACTTGGAATAGGGCTGCTTGTTTCCAGGGAGATCAGGAAGAAGCACGGTAGGAATGATAATCCCATAAAGATATCCTGAAATATTTAAAGAATTTATATTATATTTTTTTATTATTTATAAATTCATCTCTAAATTCTTTTAATTCCGGACATTAGATCAATTTGTTCACTATAACCTTTTAAATGTTAATTCTTTCAAAAAATGGAATAAATCCTTTTAAAATAAGATTTTTTAACATATGGACTTTAGATCCAGTTCGTTGATATGTATTTTAAATCTTAACAAATGGTTTAATTATGTGTATAATAATTTATTATAGACTTGATTGGCAGACAAGAGGTAGAAGGGCGATGGAAACTGAGAAGAACTGGAATTACGGGGACAAGATCAGTTTCACCAGGACCCTTGAGGACATAAGGATACAAATTTCCAGATTGTTCACTAACTGGTCCATAAGCAGAAATGCAAAAGTGTATACCATTTCAGGCAAGGAGGCAATTTTTGATTATGTCATGCAGGACATGACTTACCCCTCTCACATAATCACAGTCAAGGTTATTGACGGAGACTGTGAAAGTATGGATCCTTTTATTGATTTCATCATGGATTCAATGGATGCCATTGCCTGGCGCTATCTTATCATCGTTCCCGAGGAAATGGACAAGAACATGCTTGAATTCTGCGAGAGTCACGGGGCCATAGTGTATTCCATCAAGCAGCTTGTAAAAATTTCTGAAATTGGAAAAGTCAGGACACTACTCAATAGCGGCAGGTGCAAAGTATTTCCACCCAGTGTAATGAATGATACCCTTCATGCTGAGAGTATAACTCCGGAGGTGAAGAACACGCTTGCAAATATAATGAAAACCGGGAGAAAAAGAAGGGACAGGTCAGAGATTATTGAGGACATACTCTACTGGGCAGGACAGTATGATGGTATCCTTCTCACAAGGCTGGTCTACAAGACAAACCTGAACCACAAGATCCTCAGGCCAATACTTGACGAGATGTGCAGGAAGTCCATCCTGAACTACAGCATTGGTGAGGATGGCAGGAAATACTACAGGATAACATCAAGAGGAACCACCTACCTTAAGGGCAAATCAGGCATCTAGTCCTTTTCCATGCCTTTGGCAATAAGGAAACCCCTTGCCCTTTCAGTATACCTGTAACGATTGACAATGGCCCAGAACGCCCTGGAATGGTCAGGATAGACAAGATGCGCCATTTCATGAATTACAACATAGTTCAAAACCCAGGGTGGCATGTGGATCAGTCTGTCAGAAATCCTTATTTTTTTCTCTGCTGGGGTGCAGCTCCCATTTATCACATTCTGGTTATTCACGAACCTTATTGAATCAAGTGCCAGTCCGTTGTTGAAGAAATCCCTGTTGAACTTATCAAAAAGCTTGCGCAGATACTCATCGTCTTTTTCGTGTTTTCTGGTCACCATTCTCTCAAGCTTTCGGGCCATTGCGTCAACCTGGGCCTTCTCCTCGGCGGGATCGAGGCCAAACGGAACATGTACCGTAATAACGCCATCCTTCACGAACCCCTGTATGGTCTTCTTTCTTTTTCTGCTTCTTCGCACTATTATGTCCACGGAAACAGGACACCTCAAACCTTCATTATTCAAATGCATTTTAACACTGGCATATGTTAATTTTCGGGAAGTAATTTTAACCTTATGTGCATAGGACTTCATGGCCGCTTTCAACCTGGATGAGAACATATTCGTTCCGGTACCTCTTCTGGATATGAAGAAGAGCCTGAAAAAGAAGCACAGCAGATGGACCGGCACTGCAGATGAACTTTACAGCCAGTACATCCTCAGATCAGGAACCGGTTATGAAAGAATGGCGGATCTCATTATAAGCAAGATAAGAGTTTCACGGAATATCTATGATTTTACCCTGGGTGACAGATCAGATCTTCAGGAATCCATGAATGAAATTGATCAGAGGTTCGGGGAAATCTCCGAATTCATCTCAACACTCAAAACAAGCGAAATCAAGACCATCATGGTTGCCTGCTATGACCGGACAGTCAAGACCCTGTGGATCAAAAGGTCAAATGTTTTACAGGATATGATTGACAAGGAAGCCTGGACCGAAACGGATGCCCTGTTCTATTCGTATTTCAACATGTTCATAAACGTGATGAGCAGGATGGTCATCGAGATCACCCATGAAACCGTGGAAAGATCCAGGAACCTCATATCAATGACCGGACTTGTTTCAGCCGTTTATGGTGGCGTAATACTGGCATATACGGAGGGAGTTCTGGAATATGGAGAAATCCTTGAAAGGATGTCTGATCTTTCAACATTTTCAGGAACATTCAATATAGGGTCATCCAGGAGAATCAGGAAGGCTATTGAGGCTACCAGATCCGTATCCATAATTTCAGGAAGGCAGTGATTCCAGATGGAAGAAGTCAACATTATTGATTCAGAAATACTGATGGACATTATTTACCAGGACAGGCCAGAGCACCAGAAAGCAATGGAGTTCTTCAACAGATATGGAAAACAGGATCTGGCACTTGAAAGCAACGTTAACAGATTATGCCAGAGGAAGGTCCTGAATCAGGCCGGAAAATTTGTGAAATTTTTTGGGGAAATGGTACAGGAGAGAGATGGGAATCAGGGAACTGCAATCATATGGGACAAATCTGACGTTGAAGGAAGAGAGAAACTCCTTGAACATTTTAAGGAAAGAATTGAAGAATCAGCTTTGGTGGAAGGGAACGGCTTCAGAAGCTTCAGTTTTTCAATTCTTGAGAGGGCAAAACCATACATGATCCAGATGGACAGCACTCGCATACGAAAGTATCTTCAGATCATTCCTGCTTCTCTCACAGACTATCTCAGCACGGGGATAAAGGAAAATTTCTCATATCTTGTACCGGTGAATTCGGCTAATGGAAAAGATACAGTAAACATGAGGAGGGAACTTTATGATTACTTCCCAATTGATTCAGGGGAAAATGCAATCACGCTTGCGAATTTAATAAGCCTGATCCTCTATGGGAATTCAGCTGGTAAAAAATACATCAGCATTAACTTTTTCACTTCTGATCAGGGCTTCATTGAAAACTTCCGGAAAATAAACGATGGCCTGAATCCAGATGACCTTGATAATGGAACTGAGGTGAAAGCTGCACTTAAATCCATAGTTTTTGAGAAGCCATATTGATGCCTTCAATTTCCACATCAGGATCCTAGCTGTTAACCCTCTTCACAAAGAGGTTGAAAAGGTTCGAAAACCCATCTTGCCAGGTCTTTAGTTTAGGCTTCGTGATCCTCACCCCGTACCTGATTGGGATTTCAATGAAGCTACCGAGCCTGATTGCCTCGATCTTTATGTCTTCGGAAAAGGACATTCTGTCGCTGAGTTTTCCCATCTTCCTGTAAAGTTCAGACCTGAAAACCCACATGCCGCTCTGTGAATCATTCATTGATACCTTGAAAAGCAGGCCCGCAACCCTGTTAAGAATACTGTTACCCACATAGTGCAATGTTGTGTAATTCTTGTCTGTCCTGAATTTCATGCGGTCTCCTGAAATGAAGTCCACCTGATCATAGACAAGTATTTCCACAAATGGCCTGACCATGTTCGTAGGATAAGTTCCGTCCCCGTCCAGGCAGATTATTATATCACCCGTAACTTCTTTCAGGCCTGTCTTGTACGCTCTTCCATATCCTTTCCTGGGTTGTTCTATCACTCTTGCCCCTTTCTCCCTGGCAATTTCCCTTGTCCTGTCTGTGGAGTTCGTATCGACGATTATTATCTCCAGGACTCCTGAATTCCTGAGTTCGTCTATGATTTCCCCTATTGTGTTCTCTTCGTTTATGGTGGGAATCACTGCACTCAGCCTGAAATTGAATGGATAGTCTCCGGTGTCTGTCTTGCTGATCATTTATACTCAACATAATTGGTTCACGCATATATTAATCTCTTTACCGGTCAGGGTCTTTGGGTCATTGGGTAAGGAAAACGACGGATTCAATGGTACATAGGAAATCTGGTTACAGGGATAATATGAAAAACCTGCTTTGAAAATAGCTCCGGCAATATCCATACCAATTAACGGAATAAAGCGGGTTCAAATGTTATCTTAGCCATTTCTCATAAAAAAAGTAAGACTCAGCCAAATTTTAAATAATATTCCATTTTACCAAAAATAATGATCGATTATGAAATTGTAGGAAATGAGGTACAGTATCTGGAAGTCAAGCTGAAGGAGGGAGAATCAGCATTTGTGGAGCCGGGTCATCTTATATTCAGGACACCCGGAACGAAGCTTGATACGCAGAGTGGGGGTCTCAGGGGAGCTTTTTCGCACATGCTTGCGGGTTCAGCGGTATTCCTGCTCAAGGTGGAGGGACCGGGAAGTTTCGGATCTGCAGGTTTCCTTCCAGGAAAGATACTCAGGATTGATCTGACAGGAAACAGCGTCCTTGCAGAGTTCAATGCTTTCCTCTGCATGGATTCAACCGTATCCTACTCCTCGAAATTCGCCGGTATATGGCAGGGCATGATGGGTGGGGAAGGACTTTTCCTTGAGAGGTTCAGTGGAACAGGATCGATCATGCTTCACGGACATGGACATGTGCTGAAAATGGACCTGGCAGAAGGCCAGGAGATACAGGCAGAAATGAGTCATGTGCTGGCTTTCGATGAAACTGTGCAATACACCGTCTCAAGGATAGGGGGGCTAAAGACAATGGTT
This sequence comes from Thermoplasmata archaeon, assembly GCA_021801305.1. Classification (GTDB taxonomy): domain Archaea; phylum Thermoplasmatota; class Thermoplasmata; order Thermoplasmatales; family Thermoplasmataceae; genus Oxyplasma. Next base: position 6,567 of record JAJYYD010000035.1, on the reverse strand, counting down.
CTGGCAGGAATGGAGGGGGAGGGGTTGTTCTTCGCCACCATGCGTGGACCAGGAAGAGTATGGCTGCACACAATTTCCCTGCAGCAGCTGGCTGCAAAGATGATAGTAAGAAGGTAGGATCGCTTCCAGAAATTGAAAATGGCTGGACTGGAAGTCCCGCCATCTATTTTCAGGAAGGAGATAAGTCTGGTGAATTCCAGTTTCCCCCGAACAGATTTCAATCCAATGGCAAAATCATACCATCTCTTTTATGACCGAATTCCCGCCCCTGTTGGTGACCTCATATGATGTATCGGCAACGGCGGCAAGATCGCTGTGATGAGTTATTATGATCATCTGCGGAACAAGATTCTCGTTCTTCAGCGAATACTGTATTATGTCCTTCAGATCTTTTCTCCTCTCTTCATCAAGGTAGGTCGTGGGTTCATCCATTATTATTGTGCTTATGGTTCCGGTCAAATAGCGGGCTATTGACAATCTTACGGCTATTGCAAGCGATGTCTTTTCCCCGCCGCTTAACGTGTTTAGAGACTGCTCCATGCCGTTCTGTGTTACACTTATATCAAAGTTCTCGTCGATTTTCATATCATCTATGTTGAGGCCAAATGAACTCACATAGCTCCTCGCGCGGTTTGTTATCCTCTCTGCTGAATCCTTCCTCATTATCTCCTGGACACCGTCTTTTCCAAAGGCATCCCTGATCCTGGCAAGTTTTATTACGGCTCCTGATATCTTTGTGTACCTCTTCTCTGATTCTTCCAACATTGCAAGGCTGGCAGTCCTATCGCCTATGGTTTTTGCCAGGTTAGAAATTCCTGTTTTTATGGCAGATTCCCTGCCGATAAGTTCATCCACCGAAACTGAAGCACTTTTTCTCTCATTCTCAATTTTCTGCAGATCAATGGGGATATTTTTCAGGGAATCTATTTTAGCAGTTTTCTCTGATAATCTTTCCCTCAGGGTTCCCAGATTATCAATGGTCCCTTTTTCGGTAGATTTTTCGGCAGCAAGCTGCTGTCGTAATTGATCAAAGCTTCTGTACTTTGCATCTATTTCCCTTATCTTCTCCAGGGCATTTTCGGGTGGCCTGAAACCTACAGTTTTCTCAATTGCCATGGTTTCTTCTTCCATGGACTTTACCTCATTTTCATCTGCGGCTATGGTTCTGTCAAGATCTTCAGGATCATACCGCTTAAGCATTCCCTGGTAGGTTGAGTAAGCCTGTTCCGAGACACCAAGTTTTTTCAGGTCCTGGGAGGCAATTTCCAGTTCGTTCTTGAATTTCAGGTATTCCCCATAATCTCCTGAAATAAGGTTTATCCTCTTCTGAAGATTCTCCACGTTATTGTGGTTTTTCTCAATTCCAGAGAGTAATGCCGCAAAATCATCAAGCTTCCTGGACTTGACTGCAGACTCGTATTTTTTGAGCTCAGCCAGTTCGGAATTGAGAGTTTTGAGCTTTTTCTCTGATTCCTCAATATTCATGCGGTATTCCTGATCTTTCTGTTCGTACTCACTCTTCAGTTTATGGTAGTGTTCCACATCGAGATTCGAGTTGCAGACAGGGCATACGCTCCTGCCCTCAATCATTTTGCTGTTCTTTTCCAGCTCTTCAAGTCTTGTTCTGGCATCCCCAATTGAATGTTCTTCCTGTGTAATTGCGGACATTTTTTCAAAAACCCTTCTGGTAGCCCTGCTTCTGATCTCTTCGATCATGGATATATCTTTCAGGTTTTCAGGAGTTTCCACAATTCGCTCCAGGATTTTTCCCAGTTCAGCTTTCATGGCAGCCTGGGTCTCGAGTTCCTTTTTTGCCTCCTCAAGCTGCCTTGAATAATGATTGAAATCTTCTTTTATGCCTTCCCTTTTCTGCACTTCCACTTTAATCCTTTCAACCTCCGAGGAGATTCGAAGAAACTCTTCATGATCCTTCTGCAGGGCTGCTATTTTTCCTTTTATCTCCAGTATATCCTGCTTATCCTTCCTTGCCTTTTCAAGTTCCTTCCTTGTTGACTGAATCCTGCCCTGAATGACAAAATACCTGGATATGGATTCCCGGTTGACCAGAAGAGGATCATTTGCAAGCGTTTCCTGGGCTTTCAATAGGCCTTCCAGCCTGGAAATTTCAATCATTGTACGTTTCAGTTTGTCCTCTGTGGCGGTGATTTCAGAATTTATCCTTTCAAGATCCTGCCTGGCTGAATTAAGTTCCGACTGTTTTCCCAGTATTATGGTCCTTTTTTCTTCAACACTGGAAAGAAATTTTCTTGCTTCAGCAAGGTCACTGCTGATCACAACGAGATTTTCAGACTGAACTTTTTTTTGCCCTTCCGCTTCCTTCAGGGATTCCTTTAGTGGTTCTATATTCTTGACAGATTCCTGCAGGATTGCCTTCTCATATTCCAGATCTTTAACCAGATCGCCCACTGTTTTAGAACTCCTGGTGAGCCTGTCTATTCCAATGAGTTTCCCGAAAAGCTCCTTCCTTTTTGCAGGGTCCTCATCAATGAGGGAATCCATCTCCCCCTGTTTCACGAAGACTGAGTTCATGAAGATTTCCTTGCTAACCCCCAGTATGGACTCGATCTCCTGGTCAACACCGGATATTGTATCAATTATGCGGTTTCCATTCATTTCCAGGTAGGCAGCAGTATCACTCTTCTTCATGGAAACCCTCCTGAATACTGTGTACCTGTTCTCTCCCATGCTGAAATGGAGCTCCACAGATGCGAACATCTTGCCCTTTTTTATGAGGTCTTCTGCTTTCTTCCCCCTGACATACTCACCTTTTGGGCCAAAAAGTGCGAATACAATTGCGTCAATTATACTGGACTTGCCGGCACCGTTGTGCCCAATTATCATGGTGATTCCATCATAGAATGGGGTATCCGTGGACTGGTGCGATATGAAATTATTCAGGACAATCCTGTCAATTCTCATGGTGAATCACCAATCCCGAACAGTTCACGGATCTGTCTGCGTGCCAGATCCCTGTCCTCTGACTGGGTACTGTCGAAAATCTTCTTTGCTAAGGCAGACATCTCGTCATCCTTGAAGTATGCCTTGAAATAATCATCGATCATGGTTAGGTCCGGCCTTCTCTCCATGTGCATCTCCAGTGACTGGAAAACTGGCTTTCTCATTATTGCCCTGTCTGATAGTGAATCCAGGTCCGTTTTAACGCGGGCACGGTCCACTTCTCCAGATATCTCGATGGAGATTATTGGTTTCTTGTTTTCCGTTTTATTCTTAACACTGTCCAGGAATTTGCCAATCCTTTCCATGTAGTCCGTGCCGTCAGCCTTTATGGAAGCCTGTACCCTGACCGAATTGAGAGGGATCCTGTCGATCTTAGCCTCTCCTCCACTGATCTCCACCAGGTTAACGCCCTTCCCCTTTTTCTGGAAAGAAGGTATCTCATTGGTGCTGCAGATTTCGGATGAACCTGCATAGGAAAAAAGTGAATCTCCAATTGTTGAGGTTGTTCCCTCATGAATATGGCCAAAAGCCAGGTAGGAAAAATTGCCGGGTATCTCCTCTTTCCTTATTTCGCATGCTTCATCAATCAGTCCAAATCCAGTAACACCCTGATGTGATATCAGTACCGAATTCTTCTTTCCTTCTGCTGCTGATGAAGCTTTCCTGTACTCTTCAGGCAAACTGTCCTTCCGTATTCCTTTCATGTTGGAGATGCCACCCAGGAAGAGGGTTTCGCCATTTATTTCAAGATCCATGCCCTGGAATCCATCCTTTCCCAGCACTGTTATCCCAAGGAAATCAAATATTTCAGCTGCAGGATAGTCCACTCTTTTCGGCCTGTCATGATCCCCGAGCACCATGTATACCCTGATACCTTTCTCCCTCAGTTCGATCATGGAATCCCTCAGAAACGTGAGGGATCGGTTGCTTGGATTCCAGACGTCAAAGAGATCACCTGAATGCACGAAGAAGTCAACTTTCTCCCTCAGGCCTATAGAAACGGCTTCCGAGAATGAATCTATGAAATCCTGCTCCCTTTCCTGCATGTAGTACTGCCTGTTACCAATGTGGGTATCGGAAAAATGCATGAACCTGACCATATCATCCACCAAAAATGTCCTTTACACGTTCCCTGTCGGCCTCTATGCTGTTCTTCCTGTCCCTCTCTTCTCTTGCCCTGCTGAGAAGTGATGCAATATCAACATCACCTCCACCTTCCCTTGTCTCCCTTTTCCTGATCCTGGCAATAACCGGTATCCGGACAAATTCTCCAACAAGTATGGCTTCTCCTGTTTCCAGGGATGAAAGATCCTCAATTATTGCATCGCTTATGCTCTCTGCAGAATCCATCAGTGCCTTTTTGTCCAGGGGATTGGTAACTCTCAGAATTATCTGGGAATTGCACTGGCTCAGGACATCCTGGTCAATCTTTCCAGGTCTCTGTGTTATGACAACAAGGAATACCCCAAATTTTCTTCCTTCTGCAGCAATCCTCTTTATGATCTGCGATATATTCGTGTTCGATCCCGGCGGAATGAAATTGTGTGCCTCTTCAATGAAAATAAAAACAGGATATTCATAGTCGTATGAGATCTTTGCCTCCAGTATCTCATTTATGACCCGGTATGAAAAGTAGTTGGCAAGAAACTGGTCCATTCCGGACAGATCCATTATTGAAAGCTGTCCAGGTGAAACATAATCCTTCAGGCCCGTTGTTCGGGTGGAGAATATGCTCTTTATCTTCCGGATAAACCTTATCCTGCCCGAGATCTTTTTTTTGTCTTCGGGAGATATCTTCTCCGTGGACATCATGAAATCTTCAAGGTCCTTGAGTCCCTTCATGGATGAATGCATCTCCTCCACTATCTTCCTTAAGTTTGTCCAGTTCTCCTTTATGCCCATTATGTCAGATATTTCATCCGGCTCCAGATCGGAGAATCTCAGGGTAAAATCCTCAACAATCCCGACATTGTCCCTTGTATACCTGCCTGTGCTCAGTGGTGTCCTGAAGATCTTTATGAAAGGAGAGTATGATCTGCCCCCTTCTCCCTGCCTCATGAGAACATAATCCGCATGTGGATCAAGGACTATGACGGAAGCACCCTTCTTCATGAGTTCTTCCATTATCACGCCTGCTGAGTGGCTTTTTCCGGCTCCTGTCTGCGCAACAATGGCGAGATGTCTTCGCAATCCATTCACATTCACCGACACGGGAACATCATCCCTGTCCACCAGGGTGCCCATGTCAAGCGAACTATTCTCCGGAGGGTTGAATATGCCGCTCAATATTTCAACGCCTGCTCTCTTAACCGATGTACCGGGCCTTATCAGGTACCTTGATCTTGTAAGTTTTCCATTTTCCACTGTACCAAGCGTTGATCCACTGCATATGTCCACGATCTCGTTTATGTCATTCTTGACGTAGCGGTCAACGCCTTCGTATCCAAGGTTATCCTTGAGCAGGTCGCTCCTGGAGGTTATTCGCTCAACTCTTCCGACAATGGCATGATCCGGGTAGCTTATCTCAACATACTCCCATCTCTTTATTGTGCATCCCGGTTTGAGGACAAACTGGAAATATTCTGAACTGTTTTCTCCTACAGTATAACCGAGTTCAGATCCTGATTCTTGCACGTCTCTCCCCCCTTGTCTCATAAAACTCTATGCCTATCTCCCTTTCGAATGTTTTCATATAAAGATCCTCTATTTCCCTGTTGTTGAATTTCACGATCCTGTCGACCTCTGCAAGCCAGATGTTGTGGATCTTCAGTCCTGTATAGCCCCAGAACAGGAATCCCAGGAGATCGCGTTGAAGTTCCACTGTATCAGGTTCTTTCTGCAGGCCAACCTGAAGTTCACCTGAAACTATGTCAATTTTCATTGGCACATCCATGAGATGAGGCATTATATGGAAAGTTGCAATCCCTATCTCTCTTCCCGACATTGACTCAGGATTGTGCAGGCTTATCATGATGGGGGAAGTGTAACCCACTTTTCTGGCCAAAGACCTCACAATGACATGATCGGTTAGGGTCCCGAGCTGGATCCCTTTGTTCCCAGGGAAAGTTTTCCTCACCATGAAATCCCTGAGTATCCTTGATTCTGAACTTTTTGCAACAAAAATAAGAGGTATGTTTTTCTCGACGCAGGTTTCCACAAGTTCCGCTAGCGTACTGAAATATTCCTTCATGAAATCCTCGTAATTCTCGGCACCGATTCTCTGGTTCCGGTGCCTCATTCTCCCAATTAGAGATCCGTCAAGAAGTATGAAATCCGGGGTATCCTCCTTGATCATCTTCAGGGTTGAAACGTGTTCTGAATGTTCCATAAGGAGTATTGTGAAGTTTCTCAATACGTCCCTGTCTACATCTATGACCTCCGAGATGAAGTGATTCCAGATCCTGTTTCCCATTTTCGTGAAGCTCCTGATCAGTATGATCTTTTTGCCGTTGTAAAGTTCCCTGATAAATTCACTGCTGTCGGTTGCAGCCACTTTCACTGGCACAGGATCATAGGTCGGCGGTTCATGGTACATTTTATTGAACACTGGTTCCAGCCTTTTTCTAAGATCGTTTTCCTCATCAAGAA
>JAJYYD010000068.1 GCA_021801305.1 Thermoplasmata archaeon | reverse complement strand
TCTTTTTCATCGCGACATTCCTGATCCCATACATTGCATCCTATATACCGCAACTCGTACCATATGAAGCATACATGAGGGATGCTGTCACAGCCGTAATTGTGGGTATAGGCGGCTACCTTGTTGCAAGATTCGTTGTTCATATCATAGACCGCACCATGTCCAGAAGCGGCGTGCAGCAGAAATCACTGAGGTATATTGACACGATTGTCAGGATAATAATATACACAATACTTATTGCAGTGGTTCTCAGCGCCTTTGGAATCAATCTCACCGGTGCCCTTGTTGGAGGTGCGGTTGGAGGCGTCATAATAGGGCTGGCAATACAGACGGTTGCAAGCAGCATATTTGCAGGCATAACCGTATCGTCCACAAATGTTCTGAAACCGGGGGATACAGTCACAGTATACTCATGGCTATTCGGAAACCCTGTCACCGGGAAAGTAAAGAAAGTCTCAGTAATCTTCACGTACCTGGAGGACCAGAATGGAAGGGCAGTTAAGGTTCCAAACAGCGCATTCCTGGGATCAACAACGTTTACCGATATGGAGAAGGATGATGGCATACTCTTCACCCTCACCCTTTCTGTACAGGTGGATGTACCGTCAGAATCGATATCGAAAAAGGCAGCAGAGATCATGGACAGCAGGCCACCGGACCTTGGAATAAAAAAATATGAGATCTTCATGTTTGGAAGGACAAACGCTGCAAGCACATTCAGCATCAACATAAACATAGGGAATCTTGCACTGCTTAACAGGGCAACCGACTTTGTGAACCAGTGTTTTGACAGGGCTTACTGGGAAGTCAAGAATTCACAGCCGGCCGTTAAATAATATATCAGAATAATTTCCCATATTCCCCATAACCCATGTGCCTTAAGCATGGTTCGGGAAGTAACTGTGTTACTTAACAAAGTTTCTCATAACTTAAGATTTGCTGACGGTTTTATTTCCCGATAACAGATGTTCAAAAAAACATATGGAAAAAAGGATTTTGCTGTCCTGCTTGTATCCACCGTCATGATTTTATCTGCCTTTTCGGTGGTAGCTTCCTTGAGCGGTAGCAGCAACATTCAACAGGCCTCTGAACCGGTAGTTTATACACCCTTCATGAACAGTACCTACAATGGGTCGTCTGGCCAGTCAAATCTGTCTGCGGAGCTCAATTCACTGGTCGTGCTGAAGGCACCGGGCCTATCGTGCTACGTAAACCAGATTAACGAGACTGGATCCTTCAACTATCATGATTTTATGTCGTCTGCGGAGATAGGTGACACTTTTGGTTCTCCTGCATACGGGCAGGTTGTTTCATTCCTGAAGAGCCAGGGGTTGAATGTTCAGACTTTTTCCAACAATCTGGTCATTTATGTTTCCGGTACTGAAGGGCAGTTTGACAGTGCTTTCCATACTGATCTGGTACAGGTTCAGCAGAATGGCACTGATTATACACTTAACACCCTCCCACTCTCACTTCCGGCAGCACTTTCAACAGATATTGAGGGCATCACCGGATTTGACGGCGAAACAGCACTGCCGGATCTTTACCATGACACTTCTATCACCAGTGCCGGGGTTGCTTCCCCTGACGGTAACTTCACAAGCCTGGCCAGTGCACTTTACTACAAGAACGGGTCATACCTGTGGACAAAGTTCCCGGCCCCGGAAAATAATTACCAGTTCCTTTTCCCAGGCACACTGCCTGCCCTTACCGGCGCATATAATCTCTGGGACGGAAACTCGACCATAGCAAGCGAACCGGATATGGGACAGGGGATTACCATTGCCGTTACAGAGGTGGGCTTTATCAGCCCGGGGACAATGGAGAATTTCAGCCAGTACCTTTTCCACAACCCTTACCAGGTCACCGACCGTCTCACACAGGTAGGTATTGATATTCCCAGTTTCCAGGCAGGGCTCATAGATGCTGCCCAGGCCGGCTGGACAGGAGAGACTGCCCTTGATATAGAATATATTGCGGCAATGGATCCTGATGCACACATCGACCTTGTGGCAGTTCCAAATGACCAGCTGGCTTCGTTTGATCTGGCATATGCATATATCGCCCAGTACCTTGACACCGGAAGCGTCCAGAACCTTGCCGGCACTCCACTTGAGGTTTTCCAGGGGCCAAATGACCAGGCAGCATATTCCGTATCAATAACAAGCAACTCCCACAGCTTCTATTCCACTGAAGTGTCATACTTTGCGGCTCCTTTTGATGTACTTGTCCAGGAGGAACTGGTGAACATTCTTGCCCTGCATGGAGTCACCCAGTTCTTTGCAACAGGAGACTCTGGTTCAAACAATGGGGGAACTGTTCTTCAGGCTTCCCGTCCGGTTGAAGCTGCAGGTGTTGTGTCAGTGGGCGGAGGAGACCTCACAGCTGAAGACAATGGCTTTGAGTTTCCCAACACCGGCATAATAACCAATATCTCAGGTTTCACCATGACAGTGGCCAGGGCTACTGGAATAGGGAGCTATACTTACTGGTCTGCATCAGGAGGCCTTACTGGCGGAACATATGCTCAGTCGACGATTGTCAGCAGGCCGTGGTGGGAAAATGCCCTTGACACATATGCCACGACCGGGATAATACAACCCGTCGTTACCAATGCTGCCGCATTCAACATGACCCTTTATGACCACGGATGGCAGCTCTTCTATGGAGGAACATCCTTTGCAACCCCCATAACTGCAGGTGAATTCGGACTTATTGAGCAGCAGGTTGCATACGAAGGACACTCTCCCATGCTTGGAAATGCAAACCCTCTTTTCTTTGAGGCACACAACACATTTGAGGCAGGGCTGTTTTCCAATGATCCATACTACCCGATGCAGGATATCGGTGTTGGATGGACATGGGCCCCCTACAACTCCTACGACTGGAATTATCTCAATACAACCCAGGAATACCCGCAATACCAGCAGCTTCCCTCCTGGTATTCTACCCTGTTCAACCCAGCGGGAAACGGTTGGACATTCATTGGAGGCCTGGGGCTTCCTCTTGTGGATCAGCTTGACTCAATGCTTGTGGGAAGCTCAGCAGGTTTGAACACGATAATGAACCAGCCATTCTATATCCTTATGAACAGCAGCGGATCATTGAATCCATTCAACTCTCTTACAGGCGGAACAACATACAATTTCACCATTCTTGGACATTATGGAACGAAAGGCGGAGATTACATGGTTTATGCATACAGCGGCGGATCAAATGACGGTGCTTATGGAGGTGGGCAGGTAACAGCCATAAATGCAGTGGACGGTTCCTTTGCATACACTCCCTCCTACGCACCTCAGCCGGTTGACAGCAATGCATCAGAATACGGTTACTTTATAGTGGTGCCCCTTGGTGAATCACAGCCTTTCATCACATGGTCATTCCTTCAGTATGGTGTTGATCCTCCTGTCATGAATGGAACTCTTACCATTGGAATACCCACCTCTACCGGAATGCACACTCACATAGCGGAGGAGGAGATGTTCTCAGATTTCAATGTACAGGACCAGTATAATTTCGGATCTCTCGGTGTGGTAACCCTTAATGGACAGCCAGTTTCAGGTGCAACTGTTATCCAGAAATCCGTTTCAGTTGCTTTCAATATAGAAAAGGAGGATCCTGAGGTGAACAGTTCCCAGTATGCCCCTGGCATGACAGTCGGAAAATACCTAACCGACGATGCGGGGCAGTTCTATCTGTGGAACAACCCTCTGGTATCTGCAAACAACGGGCCTGTACCCACCCAGATATTCCAGGTTTATGCTGAGTTCCAGGGAAAGATATCCAACACAGTAACAGTATATGTTGAACCTGAAGCTGGAACTTTTGAACCATACCTGCATTTCAACCCTTCCACGTCCACAGTACAGGGCACGGTCTATTTCTTCGGCATGAAATACCTCAATTATGTCAACATCAGTTCCGGTTCAGCACCAGGCCAGTATGCCAATGAGAGCTTCCAGCCGCAGAGTGTCGCTTCGGGCTTCATGGATGTGAACCTGTCTGTTCCGGACAATGTGCAGAGTGTCAACATAAGCATGGCGGCTTCCGGTGAGAACACAATCAGCATGCCTTTCAGTTTCTACCTTATATCTACTCCTGCGGTAAGCACAGGGAACCCCATAACATGGAATTACGTGACCAGCGTCCCTGAATCAGCTTCATACGTTTCGCCATCGGATTCCCTGTTCTTAAACGGAACTGTCTTTTCGTCTTCAGTCAGTCTGGGAGTTACAGGCGGTGACCAGAATGATGGAAGCTTTGTCCTTCTCTCCCTGCACGGGCCGGAGAGCATCTACCTAGCAGGTCCAGTAAACTCAGGATCTGTTTTGTTCAGCACCACAAATCTGACCTCAGGATATTACACAGTGAACGCTACCCTGTTCTCCGGGAACATTGCCATTTCAGAAACCTCCGGGTATGTTCTGGTTGATAAACCACTTTCGAACCTCAACACAGAAATCACGGAACTGGAAGCAGGCATCTCACAGTTGAAGAGTGAAATAGGGCCTAATTCATCCCAGAATAAACTGGGTTCAAAAACTGTTTCAGACATAAAGGGACAGTTATCGCAGGACCTTGTTCTTCTTTCAGAGATCAATACAACTTATAATCAGAGTGCTGAAATAGCAGATTCTCCAGGCAATTACATAGCACCTTCGCTTCAGGCCTCCTCAATGGAAACAGATGTTCAGATCTCAGCTTCATTATTTTCCTCATATAGAACAGAGATTGCAGGAATGGCCAGGGAACTTGCAGTTGTTTCAGCTTTTGTTGATGGTTACCATTCAGTATCTGTTCCTCTATGGCAAACCATTCTGATTTACGGATCTGCCGCATCTGTTATGATATTCTCCTCATTTGTTTACTTCAGGCGCAACAGGGGCAAAAAACAGGAGTAACACTATGATTTAAGGGGGCCATGGATTATTTTTACATTTCCCCACCAATTTTTTTGAAAGTTAATATTGTCTGAAGGAAATTTTTTTGAAATGTGGATCACCTGCACTCTATTGATACCATTGTTTCCTTAAAAATTAAAGATTTTCAGTGAAGAAATGAGAATTAAATTCACGGGTTTAATCCTGAAAGTAGTCTTCCTTGAAATGGTACTTGAACAGCCATTCATAATGTCCATGAAGCGAACCCCAGTAAATTTTCTCCATGACCTTCTTCTCCATGTAGTTCATTGTGGAAGGTTCTATTTTCTCAACCGGCTTATCGTATGTGCCAACTACGAATGTAGCCTTGTGGAATCCTGTCTCCATTGAACACTGTGTTCTTCCCGTGAACCTGTATTTTCTTTCCATTCCATTGATTTCTGCGGCGATGTTGTTGGCCACCACTATGCCTTCCAGATGGGCTTCAACCCCTGCCTTTGATATTGGAAGGTTTGTTGTATCCCCTATGGCGAAGCTGTCACCATAACTTGTAATGTGCAGATCCCTCCTGTCAACCTTCACCCATCCGTCTTCGTCAGAGAATTCAGTGCCCTTCAGGAATGATGCTGTTTTGTGCGGCGGTGTGAGAAACAGGTAGTCGTACTTCAGTGTTTCACCCTCCATTGAGTTGATCTCCTTCCTGTCGGTGTCCACATAGTCTGTATTGAATGCCGTAACGCTCCCTATTGATCTTTTTTCATAAATTGGCTCTATGACTTCATTTATGGATTCTGCAGAGTATATCCTGGTGAACGGGGTTATGTAAGTTATTTCGACATTGTCCCTTAATCCCTGCTTTCTGAAGTACTCGTCAAGCATGAATGCAGATTCATTTGGAGACGGCGGACACTTGTATGGAAGCCCGGCTATCCCGACGACAATCCTTCCGGACTTGATCTTTGATATCCTCTGGTAAATCAGGTTTGAGTTGTAGGCATCTGTATGGAAATCCATGTTGTCCTCCCTCAGCCCGCTTATCTGCTTGTAGTCCGGAGATGAACCCGTTGATATTATGAGGTAATCGAAGCCGTATTTCTCCTTGCTTCCCTCAGTCTGCAGATACCTGTCAGCAAGGTCAACTTTCTCCACGTTCTCATACACCAGTTTGACTCCGGGTGAAACCAGCCCTTCGACCCTCCTTATGATTTTGGCAGGATCAGTTCCACGGAATGCCACTTCAAGATAACCCGGCTGGAATTCCTGCTCCAGGTTCCTGTCAAAAATGGTTATTGATACCTCTTCGTTCCTGATCTGCTTTGACAGATCCTTTGCAAGCTTGCTGGATGTTATCAGTCCTCCAGCACCGCTCCCGATTATTGCTATCTTCTTCATATTTACCACCCTGATTGAATGTGCAGTGATTTTTTCCTGAAACAGTTCTTAACCTGAGTACGCTTGGGAATACTTCCACCAGCGCCAGTGTTTTTTCCCGGATTAAATATGGATGCACTGGTTCCGGCAGGGACTGTTTCATTTATTGGAAATGGATTCACTGATACGGGTACCACCAGCCTATGCCTTCTTCCCTGTCACCTTGATGGTGATTTCGAAGATTCTGTCCGCTTCCTTCGATCCCATGAACTGGTTCCTTGTTCTCTCGCACCATGCCTTTGAGTCGGGAACCGCACCCGGATCATTGGCCACCAGCACTATCTCGTCACCGTTCTGTGCCTTCCTGTAAGCCCGTATGAGATCAGTAATTGGTCCCGGGCATGCTGTTCCCCTGCTGTCCACATTATATGTTGCCATTTCATCCACCTTACAATACCAGAACCTGGTTCTCAGCCGACTGTATCATGAAATTTGTTGCACCCACTATATCCTCCACCATGGAATCAAAGTCATCCTTCCTGAGGTTCATTGCACTTGACATCAGGGAGCATGCATAGACCTTGACGTCCCCGTCCCTGATGGAGTTTTTCAGCAGTTCATGCCACCCTTCAAATTTTATCCTTGCCAGTCCTTCCCTGAGTTCTTTCATATAACCTTCAAAGCCACCCGGAGTTACCGGTACCTTTGCAGAACCCTCTTTCAGGAACAGGGGCAGGGCAGTGCCCGTCACGAAAATCCTTACAGGCATTTCCAGTTTCACCTCTGTCTGGGTCAGAACCCCGAGCATCACCATCTTTTCTTCCGTACCTGTGGAAATAACCATTGATAATCCCTTAGCCATCTTCATCACCCATCATCTTCGCAATTAATATATAAAATAGATAAAGTTAAATCCGGACGCTAAAAGATAAGGTGCGTCGTATATAGGACCTTAATGAAAACCATCCTGATTGTTGCAGGCAACGCATCTTGACTGATTATTGAAAATGGAATGAAAAATTGATTTTGGCCCATTATTTAAATAACAGGGATTGGTATAGCCGAACCCTGTGCCTTCTGGAGGTGCTGTTTTCCAGTTAACGGATCATTTCGTGTAATCCATGTTGTCAAGCACATCGTTGGTGAAATCCACATGCCTGAACTGTTCCTTGAAACCGGACATTACACCCCATGGATAGAAGACGCCCATGGCCACAACGAAGATTATGAGAGTTGCCCATGTGAAAGGTATGAGTGAACCTACCTTCATGCCGAAGAGGGTTCCCGTGAATCCGTCTGAACCTATCAGTACCATGACCGTTTCGAAAATTATGAAGGCAATGTACCATATGGCATTCTTTGCTCCGATCTTGACCTTTGACATAATGCCGATCACTATTGCCCCAATGGTCATGAGGAGGACAGCGTATGGTTCTGACGGCCAGCCTGCCCAGAACGGTATAAGCGAGCTCAGCCCCACTGAAAGGGGAGCTATGATCCACATTCCCCTGAATCTCTGCTCAGGTTTTGTTATCCCCTGCCTCCTTGTCACCATGAGAGATACCGGATTCACCACAAGTCCCAGATAACCGGCTGCAGAAGCATCATCAATGAACGTGAATATTGACGGATTTGGGGCGGTTATCAGAACTATGATGGCCCCCACTATTGTAAAGGAAAGCAGTGCAACAAGCGGAATTGAATGTTTTACATTGATCTTTTTAAGTGATCTAGTTATAAATCCCGATCTTCCCATGGCAAAGAGTACCCTTGAACCACTGCCTGCATAGATATAACCTGTAACATAAGGTGCCATGAACCCCGTAACTATTGCCGCAATGAATATCCACTCGAAATTGCTCTTCTGTGCAAATATGAAGAACGGGTTGCTGCCTGAAAGAATACTGTTACTTGCAGTAAGACCAGCGAAGTTGCCCGGGGTTATATGCAGCGCAGACCAGTGGAAACCCATCAATATTGCGAAAGCGACCCCTATATAGATCAGGGTTTCTATAACTACGGTGAATATCATGGCCTTTGCAACATCGTTCTGGTGATGAGTCTCCTCTGCCAGATCAGGAATAACCCTTGTTGCACCAAAATCATACATGGCAAGAGGCATGATTCCCAGTATTGAAACTGCCCTGTAAGGCAAAACACCGTAGGCAAAGAGATTCTTGAAGTTGAATACGAAAGCAATGAGCCCCAGGACCATTGCTATATAGAAAATCAGTTTCACTATGCCCACAATATTTGTGGTTTTGCCGAACTGTTTTATTCCGTAGTAGTTGATTGGTATGAACGTCAGAAGAAGCGCAGTGCCCACAAGAGCGCCTATGAGAGTTGGAGAATCGGAAAGAGTGACGAATATGCCCGGGAAGAAGAAATCCAGTCCGGTCAGAATTGCCACAACCTCTATTGGAGGTATGAAAAGGTACCACAGGATATCTGCCATTGAGTTGATCAGGTTTGTCCATCGGCCATGTGTGTACATTGAGTATCTTGTCGGTCCTCCCGCCTCAGGATATACCTTGCTCAGTTCCACGTATGTGAAGGCTACAAGCATGTATATGAACGCCCCGAATATGAATCCGAATATTGCTCCCGGCCCTGCACCTGTGACCATTTCCACTGTGCCAAACAGGGCACCGTTGCCCAGAGAACCGGCAACTCCAATAATAAGAAGCTCGTAGAAACCAAGTTCCTTTTTCAGTCTTGGACCTTTCTTCAGAATGTGTCTTTTAGGAACAGTCTCAACCATTTTCCCCAATTGACTGCATTTCATATAATTGTTTTGTAAAAATGCTTAAATACTTAAAAAATAGATGCATTGTAAATAGGCTTTAATAGCTGTTTTCACAAATATTTAAGTTACGGAGTGGCTATTACAATGGATTTTAACGTAATCTTAATAAATTTGTTGTTATTTATACAAGTTATCTTATGTTGTATAAATTATATTAAAAAATATTGTATTTCCGGATTTCAGTCGTTGAATGCCTTCCTTATGGCGGCATTTATTTCCAGCAGTTCTTTTCCCTTGTCAATGCCGGTCTGCAGCTCAGGTTTCCTGATCTTTTCAACTACCTCATCCACTTCTTTTCCATGATCGAGGCCAAGTATGGAAATACACTGCTCAAGGACCCTTGAAGGAGTCCTGCTTCCGGAGAAAGCACCTACCAGCATTTCCATTGACCTCTCCAGATTGTCCAGCATGAATTTTCTTGAATGCGGGGAGTCTGTGCATGCGGTGAAAAACCTCTGCATATCCTGCCTTTTAACCACTCCCTTTGAAAGGTCTTCGAGAAATTTCTCCCTGTCATTCTGCGATGTCATCCAGCCTGCAGCATTTATCAGTTTTCCGCGGTCTTCATCACTTTCAGTTCCATAAAAGGCCTTCATGAGATCGTCATAAGACCCTCCTGAGATTGAGAAAGCAAGGGCTGAAGAACTCTTCATGTCAGGGTCAACGTTGCTGAAGTCCTTAAATTCCGCGGACCTGGATTTTGCGTACTCCTGATCCATCCTTGTCAGAATGCTCGCCAGAACACCTCTTAGTATTGATATCTCGTCGTTCTCCCCTTTCCTTTTAGGCCCGATCTTCTCCATTTTCATCTTTATGTAATTGACCCCCCTTTTCCTCACGCCTTCAGACTGGGTGACCGACCATATATGATAAAGCTGGGATGCGACTTCTTCAACTATGATCTGTTCCATGTCATCCGCCGATTTTTCAATGACCCTGAAATATTCATCACGGGTGGCCTTTCCTGACCTCACAAATGCATAATAGTCATTAATCAGGCCCCATTTGTCAAGTTCCTTGAAAGTATTCCAGTTTGACAACACATATTCAAGTGTTTTTCCGGAATAGAGTGTCCTGAAAAATCCAGTAGCCTTTGAATTCAATTTTGCAAAGTCTCCGGCATCAACAGTCCTCGATCTTTCCTCCAGAATCATGCTTTCAACTTTTCCTGACCTGTGGATCATGGTCAGCGGGATAGGCCATGTTTCATCTGTTGATTTTCCGGACATGAGAAACCTGTGCTGTTCCATTTTCAGTTTTGAACCTTCCATTGCAACTGTAACGTAAGGGTAACCCATCCTCTTTATCCATGCCTCCATGATGTTGGATATTTTCATCCCGGAGGCTTTTTCTATTGATTCCCACAGATCCTTTCCCTCAGCGTTTCCCAGTGCATGATCGGAGAGATAGAGCCTTAGGCCTTCCCTGAAGTTCTCCTGGCCGACATATGCCTCGATCATCCTCAGTATGCTTGCGCCCTTCCCATAGCTGATCTCGTCAAATATCTGTGCGACCGAGTTCGGATCACTGACCTTTGCATCTATGGGGTGTGAATGTTCCAGGGAATCACTCAGAAGGGCCTGGCTTGTCCTGAGTTGAACCATGTCGTTAACAGGATGCCATGCAGGCTTGATGTCCTCTATAGCCTTGTAAGACATGAACGTTGCAAAGCTCTCGTTAAGCCACAGATCGTTCCACCATTTCATTGTTACCAGATCACCAAACCACTGGTGAACGATTTCATGGAAGATAACCTCCATTGTAGACTTCAGGGTGTTTGTGCCCGTGGATTTCCCTATATCCAGATACATCTCCCTGAAAGTTATTGCTCCCCAGTTCTCCATGGCTCCTGCTGCAAATTCCGGTACGGATATGAGATGAAGTTTGGGAAGGAAGTACTCGAAATTGAAGTACATGTCATAATACGATAATGCCTGGGAGGCCCATTCAAGAGGGAGGTCGGATTTTGTAAGCTTTCCTCTGGGTGCTGCAAGAATTATGTCCATGTCCCGGTACTGCCTCTTTTTCTCGTCAAACTTTCCTACGCCTATGTAAATGAGGTATGTTGACATTCTTGGCGTTGCATAGAACATAACCTCTTTCCTGCCCTCTTCAACATGTACTTCCCTGGGTTTCATGTTTGATATTGCATCCAGATCCTTCTCTATGTTCAGCGTTATGTGGAATATTCCCTTTGCAGACGGGTTGTCGAAACATGGGAAAGCGTGCCGTGCACCTGTTGATTCAAACTGGGTTGTTATCACGGTCTCCTTTCCTGTCCTGGCGTAATATATGCCTTTCAGGGATGCAGGTATTTTTGCGCTGTATTCAATGTGCACCTTCTTCCCATGATCCCTGTTGTGTACTATGAGTAATTCCTTCCTGACTTCGAATTCTGCCTTTTTGCCATCTATGGATACAGACTTTATTGCTATATCGACGGAATCAAGGTTCAGGATCTCTTCAGCCTCCGGGAGTGCAATATCTGTTTTTCCTTCGTATTCCAGCTTTTCTGAATCTATTTTAAGATAAATCTCATAAACGTACGGATCCATTTTCAATCATGTCATTAGGCTATGGACAATGAAAATCTTTGCATTTCTAGATCATGCCTGTTTTAGTGAAACTTTATAAGATTATTAATGTTTGAAGAATAGAACTACATTGTCCCTTAATTTCTCAGGAAGCCCAGACCCTTCCGTTCCGGAGTTCAACTTCTGTGCATATGAAAGTGAATATCTAAAGCAACTATCAGACATGTCAGGGATTGATCTTAAATTTATTGATATGAAAAATGACTTCATGAAATCAAAGTCTTTCTGCTCATGGGTACATTCACAATGGAGACATAGCGGATCGAACATTCCTCTCAGGGAAGACCCTGTATCAATTCTTACTGAGGCAAAGGAAGGTGAAAGATTCAGGTGCGTTGAGTACAGCATCCTCCTTCATGGCATACTGTGCACTGCGGGGATAAGAGCGAGAGTTCTCTATCTCCGCACTGCAGACGTGGAGAACAGAAAGATCG
>JAJYYD010000003.1 GCA_021801305.1 Thermoplasmata archaeon | reverse complement strand
TTTAAGGGAATTTACAGTCTCTTCATCGCCTCTTGTTTTCTCAGTTGACTGGACAATGTAGAGATTTGAGGCAAGTGACGAAAGATAACTTGCGGCTTCTATGGCATTATCGCCGTTGCCAACTACCGCAACCCTCTTGGATTTGAAAAGCGGTCCGTCACATACTGCACAGTATGATACGCCTTTTCCCTTGAGTTCGTTTTCTCCAGGAACACCCAGATCACGTGGTGTTTTTCCGAATGCAAGTATGAGTGCCTCAGCCGTATTTTCCTGCGAATAGGATTTCACCATGAAACCGCTTTCAGTCTTTGAGATACCAAGCACTTCATCATACAGGTATTCTGTACCATACAGGGCAGCCTGCTCCTGAAACTTTGTAAGAAGCTCGAAACCACCGATGTTCTGGTACCCGGGGTAATTCTGTATAGAATCAGTCAGAAGCGCCTGGCCACCAATATCCTTGGTGATAACCAGTGTTTTCAGGTTCTGCCTGGAAGTATAAAGGGCTGCAGAGAGCCCTGCGGACGCTCCTCCAACGATTATGACATCATATTGTTTAGCCATCTGATTCACTAGTTCAGGTTCTTCTTTATCTTGGTCTCTATCATTGGTTTTGGAAGAGCACCTATTACAGTGTCAACCGGCTTTCCATCCTTGAAGAACATTATGGTGGGTATGCTCCTTATCATAAACCTGGCCGATACCTGGGGATTGAGATCAACATTCAGTTTCCCAAGAACCATTTTACCGGCATACTCTTTTGCAAGCTCGTCCAGTACAGGTGACACAAACCTGCAGGGAGCGCACCACTCTGCCCAGAAATCAACTACCATTAGCCCGGGCTTGCTCACCATCTGGTCAAAATTTCCATCATTCAGCTCAACTGATTTTCCATCCATGTTATTCCCTTTCTCCAGTTTTTCTGCATTCAGGATCCTGTTGTACATATTTTTTCTTATATTCTCCAGTTCCTCATCCGTCATTTACTCATCCTCCGCAGGCAAGTTGTAAATCCTCAGGGTATTTTTCACCTCAGGACCATTCTTCCCAAAGATTTGAATGCAATTTCCTGTTGTTATGGATTGAAAACGTGGTTATAAATTTGACGATATTTCAAATTTCACGAAATATCTAAATATCAGGGCCTGATATCTAACGGTGCTATCACTCTATCCAAACTCAAAGAAGAAGGTTGCATGCAGTGATCTCCTTTCATGCCTGTACGGCCTCAGTGAGATCGACTACAAGATATTCTATACGCTGAGTGAAAAAGAGGATAAGTCCCTGGATCAGATTGCCTCGGACGTGAAAAGAAACCGCACTACTGTATACAAGAATATACAGAAACTCAGCTCCCTTGGTCTTGTAAAAAAGGAGATGAAATGCATCGAGAGCGGGGGGCAGTATCTAGTCTTCAGGTCGCTTGAAGGGCCGGAGTTGAGAAAGGTACTGGAAACAAAGGTGAGGGAGACCAAGGACAGCCTGGATGCCATGCTTAAAAAATTCAGTGAATATTACTGATCTATTTTTCAAAAGGCTTTCTTCTTTATATAATTGTATATGGAGTCAAAGAAGTTCCTGCCGAGTATATTCTCATTGGAACCATGGGGCAGTTTCCCGAAAAAGTTGTAAATTCGCTCTGGGTGCGGCATAAGGCCGATCACGTTACCCTGTGAATTGCTCAGTCCCGCTATTGACCCGGCAGAACCATTGGGATTCCACGGGTATGAAGCCTCACTTCCATCAGGCATGGAGTATCTGAACAGAATCTGCCCGCTTTCTTCCAGATTATTGACAAAATTGCGGTCTCTTGCTGTGACTATCCTCCCTTCCGCGTGCGCTACTGGAACCATGTAGGGGAGATCCTTCTTAATTTCCCCAAGAATGCGGTTTTTTCCTGTGAGTTTCACATAGGACATCCTGCATTCAAACCTGTTGGAGCTGTTTGGGGCCAACCCCACTTTCCTTTCCATCCTGCCATCCAGGTCAGGTATGAATCCAAGTTCGGCAAGTATCTGAAAACCATTGCACACACCTACCAGGGGCTTTCCATCATCCACAAATTTTTCCAGGTCTTTCATAGAATACTCCGCAAGCCTTGCAGAGAAGATAGATCCTGCCCTGATATAATCACCAGCAGAAAATCCGCCTGGAAGGAATATGGAGGAAAAATCCTGGAGGTCCTCCTTCCTGTTCTTGAGTTCGTTTATATGTATGTATCTGGGCTTGAATCCAGAATCCTGAAATGCATGAAAAGCTTCATCTTCGCAATTTGTGCCTTCCATGCGCAAAATTGCAACTTCAGGTTCTTCCATAAGGGATTCTCTTACTGTCCGCCTCTCCTTTCCTTTGCTTTCATCCTCAGTCCAGTGTAGCCGCATTTTCTGCATCTTTCAGCTCTGGGTGAGTTTCTAGCATTGCATTTCATACAAATCTTTTTGTTAAGTCTTCTTTCAACTGCTTCAGGGAATGCCATTATTTATCATCCTTTTGATTTATGCCGGATAATTTTGAATCAATATTAAAGGTATTGCATTGGAGTTCCTGGGAGTATGATCCGGAAATCAAAGCAGCCTCATACGTGTTCCAGTGCAATGATTTCCCATAATATCAGGAAAAACACAATGAAGTTCATCATCAGGGCAATATTGGCAATGGTCTTATCGTCACCCAATTTTTTCAATATTCTCCTGCGAGACGATATTTTCAGGGTATCTTTGAAGAATTGTCCCCCATCAAGAATGAAGAACGGCAGCGCGTTGGTTATCCCCAGCAGAAAATCCATCCAGAAAAGCCAGAACAGTGTATTGAAGAGTCCCCAGAATATAAATGGATCAAATGGCGTCGAGAATAGGCTTGCAAGTTTTCCCGGAATGGGTGAAAGGCCGGAGAAAGGGAGTGCTATTGTGCTAAGGGTGCCATACCATGGGCTGGTCAGCATGGATGTTCCCAGAACTTCGGACCTTATCTCATTGATTGGGAGGGAGCTGACACCAAGGTAACTGATCTCTACGCCTATGAAACTCTGATCCTTGTATGAGGCACTGTTTGCAGTTGGGTCGTACTTTGCATAATAGTTGTATTTTGACCCGGTTACAAATGTGAAGTTGCTCTGCAAGGGACCACCATTTCCTGTGGTATAGTTGAGCGTGGTCATTCTTATTGTTGTGCCCGGGGTTATATTATTGAGGATATTGGTAAGCTGGGTTGAATTGTATACAGGTGTCCCGTCTATGGAGTAGATTATGCTTCCCAGAGATATATTTTTGTATGCAGGAAACCCTTCAATGGTGCCCAGGACCACAAGCCCTGCAGGAACCATTTCCTTGGCAGAAGCGCTCCCGTTGAACACAGTGACATCAGTCATGGTTCCAGGCATTATTGTTGAATTTTCCATTATGTTGTACAGGTTAGTGCCGGAATAATTTCCTATGGAAGTTATCTCGCTCCTGTCAGCAATGCTGCTGTATGATGAATTTGCCTGAACGCTTTCCACGTATAAACCCTGGTGTATTGGGGTTGCAAGTGGTGCCATGGCAAAGAGCAGGATCAGCAGGGCAACAAATGCTATCACTATATTTATGCCGGGCCCGGATGCAAATATTCTCCTTCGTATCACGGGATCAGCCTCAGTAACCTCTTTCTCATCAGGTTCTACGAATGCACCTATAGGCACTATAAAAAAAAGCGCACCTACTGCCTTTACTGTTATGTTATGCTTTTTTGCCACAATACCATGAAAAAATTCATGAATCACAACTGCGGCAATCAGCGAAACTGTTCCAAAAACAATCGGAATTGCCGGGTTAATGCCTGGCAAAACCAGGTAAAGAAGCAGGGAGGGGGGACTTACATCGCGAACAACAGTCGCCAGATAGGACCCGTATATGAGGAAAACCATCGCAACAATGGATGAAATGATAACCAGCACCACTGAGATACGAGAGAAAATTATTCCCGGAAATCTTGAGGATACCTTATCCATTATCTTCCTGTTTTTTACGGCCTTTACCATGATGGCTGGGCCCATGAATGAAAAATGTTTCGATTTCCTGATAAATGGGGCCGCAATTACAAGTATGAGACCCCAGGCAATAATTATCAACAGTACAATTAGAAGAGGATTTAGCATGCTGAAGCATAATAAAACCTTCAATTATAACTCTTTTCACTTATGCAAAGGTTTTGATTATTCAAAATGCCGATGTACAAAACAAAAAAAATCGTTGATTGGCTATTCAAAAAAGTGATCTGCGAAACATTTAAATGGAGATATAACTAATTAATCTCATGAAGACTACAATATCTCATATAAAAGCAGACATAGGAAGCCTTCCCGGGCATTCCAGCGTTTACGAACCGGTAGTTCAGGAAGTTGGAAAATATATAAGAGAGCATGGAAGTGGAATTCTTACAGATCATTTTATTTCCCACGTTGGGGACGACATACAGATAACTATGATACATAATCTCGGTGTAGACAATTCTGAAATCCACGAACTTGCATGGAACGCGTTCATAGCAGGCACTGCACTGGCGAAGAAGGTTGGACTTTACGGTGCCGGACAGGACCTCCTGAAAGATTCTTTCTCAGGCAACATTAAAGGAATGGGGCCGGGAGTCGCGGAGATGGAAATAAATGCCAGGAAATCCGAACCGTTTATAATATACATGATGGATAAGACAGAGCCGGGAGCATTCAATTTCCCTATATTCAAGATGTTTGCAGACCCATATAACACTCCTGGTCTTGTTATAGACCCAAATATGCATGACGGATTCAAGTTCGAGATATGGGACATAATCGAGGGAAAGAAGATTTACCTCAACACGCCTGAACACATGTACGATATCATGGGCATGATCGGGTCAAAGAGCAGGTATGTAGTTAAGAGGGTGTTCACAAAGGAAAACCATGAAAAACTCCCGGATGAGAATGTGTCTGTCATAACTACTGATAAACTCTCATTTATAGCCGGTGAATATGTTGGGAAGGATGACCCTGCGGGCATTGTTAGGATACAGTCAGGCCTGCCTGCCGCGGGCGAATCACTGGAGGCTTTTTCACATCCGTACCTAGTTTCAGGATGGATGAGGGGATCATTCAATGGTCCTCTTATGCCCGTTGGCATGAAAGATGCAAAAATGACAAGATTCGACGGACCACCGAGGGTTGTTGCCCTGGGTTTTGTTCTTAAAGATGGAAAATTGACAGGTCCTGTTGATATGTTCGATGATCCAGCTTTCGACGGTGCAAGGAAGACGGCTGTTGACATTGTTGATTATCTCAGAAGGATGGGGCCATTTGAGCCACACAGGTTACCAGAGGATGAAATGGAATACACTTCATTACCAAGAGTACTTGAAAAATTGAAATCACAGTTCCAGCACATCGACATGGAACCGGCAAAGAAGAAGCTTAAAGTCTCAACCAAGGATTTCGACTGATTATACTTCAATTCTTTGTCTTTCTTTCCTTTAAATAATTTCTTATATCATAAAAGAAGATATTGTCGTACGGGCATGCTTCCAGACAGGAACCGGCTCCAACACATTTTGTGCTCTTGAACTCACCGGTTTTTATAAACTGCCCAGCGAGATCACCCAGGCCCACCTCGCAGGCTGAAACACAGTCCTTTGTCGGGCAGGTCACGCACGTGGCAGGTTCTTTGACTTTGAGCTTGAAAAGTCCAAGTTTACTGAAGAAACCCACAAAGGTACCTGTTGTGCACCAGCCATATCTTCTGCACGGGCTCATTCCAACAAAAGGTATTGAAATGAAGAAAACGTACCAGAGAAAATTCCAGATAAAAAATGAAAAATAAACTGATACATCTATTCCGTAAAGATTGAAGGACCCGAGTTTTGATGCCGTGATGTATGATAGGAATGATACCACAATCATTATGACCCAGAGGGATGAAATAACGGAAATTACCCATCCCTTGAACCTGCTTCCAATATTCTTCCTGCTGAATTCTGATTCATAGTTGTAGGCGATCATGGACTGGCCCAAGCTCCCACCATACATCACTGCAGAAGGACAGAGTGTGCTGCAATAGCTTCTTCTTCCAAAAAGCAGGGCCAGCACAGCATAAAGGGCATAACTTCCCAGCAGAGCTGCAATCATATACGGATATAGTGGCGCAAGAGCACCAACATTGGCCCATAGTGGCAATTTCGAGTATGTAGCATTGCCTATAAAATTTGGATATATGGTAGTATACAAAGCAAAGGCTATAAGTGCGAGTGCAAGGTTTACCCTTTTTTCTTTCCACTGGATGCTTTTCATCCGGAACAGGACAAGCACACCCATCTCAATTCCCATTATTGCCAGGAAGATGTAGTAATTAGCTACCGCACCCAGAATATAGAAAATATCAACAATGATTGACCGGGATGTGAAAACAGTCACTCCGCCCAGCATGTTGGAAAATATCACCAGATTCTGGAAACCGGTCTCAAAAAATGGTGCGTATGCCTGAAATTCTATTGCAGCTGCCAGAAGCCATTCTGAAATAAACGACGTAAGAAGAATAAGGAATACAAATCTGGGATTTTTGATCCAGCCGGTCCTCTTTTTATCAGGTTCTCCAATGGGAAAGTGAATATGCAGGTAGAATAGCATCCCTGTAACCATTGCAATACCATACAGTACCCAACCAACGTAAAAAGGACTGTGGTAAAGCGTCCCGATAAAAATGGAAGTGCTCATTAGGGTGTAAAGGAGGAATATATATCTCATCTTGGTCATATCACCAGGGAAAAGTGACGTTCTTCCTTTTGAAATGCGTTCGTAAAAGATAATCATAAAAATTACCATGCTCCCGGTTCCAAGTATAATCCCCGGCAAAACAAAACTCTCGTTTCCCAGGAAAGTGGGACTAAAAATGCTCTGTATCATTATACTCAGTGAAATAAGCCTGTTAAGTGAACTTTCAACTGTTATGGCAATGATCACAGCCATTTCCGCCACCATGGGTATTATGAAGAGGTATGAGTTCAGGCTTGAACTAATCACAGAAAGCACATTTGAAAAGAGGGAGTAATCAGCCGAGGTGGGGTAGTATCCGTATCCAATCAACCTCAGAAAAATTCCCATTGAAATCTCATTAAAAACTATGAGAAATATCAGGGTATTTGATACCGACCTGTTGTATCCTATGAATTTCTTTGAAAAGGAGAGCCATAGCAGGTAAATTACAGCTATTGACATCTCAAACATAGAGATATTAAGTGCAATTACTGCGTTGAGAAAAGTTACTGGAAATGCAAGATAATAAGTTATTGAATCAAGCATACTGGCCATCATTGACAGTGCTATTACGGCAATGGAAAAGTCGCGGTAAGTAAACTTGTTTCTTCTTTTGAGAGAGAAAAATATAAGATACGAAATGAAAGCTGTCATCAATACTTCTGTCAATACAACAGCAATGATGTTTTCCATCGGGAAGCTAATGGTGTTATCAATTAATACAGTTTGCATTACGTTTTCTTTCTTAGTTTAATGAATTTTGTATTTCTACTTTCCATTCGTTCTTTTCTCAACTTTCCAAAAACGCCAGCCCGGAACGCTAACTATTTAAGCAATCTGGAAATCGAAACACATGGAAATAAATTATCAGGAACTACTCAAGATGAGCAATGAAGAGAGAAAAGAAACAATGACAAAATTCCTGGTTGAATTGCTCGGGAAGAAAGAAGAAGATCAGATTAACGACTTCCAGAACATGATCGGGCATATGGTCAAAGAATACAATGACAGCGAATATATTGACCTTTGCAAGTTATGTCTTGAAATTATTTACTCCATGGATGAAAAAAGCACAAAATCAATCATGGAAGCAAGGTTGGAAGCACAATTCGAACTTGAAGATCTGTTCGAAAGAAAAATAGACAGCACAAACCTCCTTAAAGCAATCCAGAAGATGCCAGCAAAGGATCACGTTATTGAAATATTGAAAAAATATGGAATCATGCCGTAAATTGAGAGGTTAATAGAAAATCCTATTTTTTATAACTATTAAATTTTTTGTTAATACTGCGATTATAATATTTAAAAAATTATTGTAAAGCATGTTTAGAATAGTTAATCCATACCGGAAAACATTAAATAAATTGGTTACCATACCTTGTTATGAGAAATGACCAAAGAGTCGTGGTCAGTTTATTAATAGTAGGTGTTATAGTTGGAATCGCCTCCGATTTCCTGTTATCTTTTTTGTTGACAGGTTTTTTTGCAGGGGATCCGGGAGCACAGGCTGAAAAAATACTGGCACCTTACATGGCTACAGGTATCGCTACTGCAGTTTTTACTATAACTATGTTGTTTTACCCGGTTTATAAGAAAGGGGATAAAACACACAATTGGGAGGATTACAGATGAGCCCAAAAGGGAAAACCGAATTGATGTGGCTGTTGGGTGTTTCAGCTATTCTTGTTGTGTCTGCCGTTGCAAACATAGCTTTCATAGATGGGCACACTGCAAACATAGCCCAACCAACTGATCTCCAGACAGTTCCTGCAAATTCCACTATAATCAACGTTACAGGATCACAATGGGTTTGGGAATTCCAGATTGGGAACCAGACATATTTCAATTCTGGGAATGGGCACAGTGGCGCGCTTCCTTTGGTATTGAACCATACATACACATTTGAAGTTACTTCCAAGGATGTTATCCACGATCTTTCCATACCGGAATTTGGAGTTCAGTCCTATGCTGTGCCAGGTCATGAGAACCAGGTGTCGTTCAAACCAACCAAGTTAGGTTATTATTATTTTGAGTGCGTTGAGTACTGTGGATTTGAACACTATGAGATGAGAGGATACATCGACGTCACAAATGGAGGGGCGAGTTAAATGTCATTTTTACCAGTTTCATATCAGGCTCTTCCCGGGGTTGTTGCTGGCGCCACCCATTATGTGCTTGAGGTAATGATAATACTTACAATACTGGGGGTTCTTACTTTTTACATATACTACCTGATATCCTCAAGAAAAGAGGCGGTAGAAGAGGCAGCAGGAAAAGAAGGATACACTGATTCATCTGAATATGTAAGAGATAAGATGTATGGAAGAAAGAGAAAAGCAGATTTTTCCATGTTCATTTATGACGATGCAAAAAGCATAGGGCTAAGGTATATATTTACCGGTATTGCATTCCTTTTTCTGGCAGGATCATTTGGCGTGATGATGAGAGTAAGTCTCGTGGACCCAAATCCTGTGGTTATAAGTCCAGTCCTGTATGATATATTCCTGACCCAACATGCAACTCTCATGATATACATGTTCGCATTAGGGGTTGGCTTTGGCTTTGCTTATTACCTGTTGCCATCGTACTTGAGACTCAAGAAAGACAACATGGGCACACTTTCATCAGTAGCTTACTGGATCTGGCTGCTGGGTGGGGCATTGTTTGTTGTTTCCAGATCATCAATGAGATGGTATATGTATCCGCCACTTTCCCTTCAACTTACGCCATATGGGGCTGGCATGGCTAATTGGCTTGCAGTTATAGCCATGGAACTGATATTCATAGGTATAACTATGGCCTCAATCATCGTTCTCAAGATTATTTTCCTGGACAGGGCTGATGATATGCCTCTCTCCAAAATGCCTATATTTGCCTGGTCAATAGTGTTCACACTGATTATGGTGGTCTCGTCAGATCCTCCTTTGATGGTAGGACTTGGCATGCTCTTCTACGATTTCTTCAACCCGGTATTTTTCACGGCTTCCTCAAATACAGTGTTGAATTTCGCAATTCTTTTCTGGTTCTGGGGGCATCCAATCGTGTATATAGCAGTATTGCCATTCTTTGGGCTGATATATGAAATCATCCAGAAATTCACTGGAGGCAAGGTTTACAGTTACTCCTCCGCAATAATAGGTATGGGCACCCTGCTTATATTCAGTGAACTCGTATGGGGGCATCACCTCCTAAATTCAGGACTTGGTGTGGACTGGGTACTGTTCTTCACGACAACGTCATTCGTGGTGGTTATACCATCTGCCATATCGGTATTCAACTGGATTGCCACTCTGTGGACTGCAGACAGGATCAGGCTCTCTACTCCAATGCTCTTCGTGATAAACGCAATATTCGATTTCATATTGGGTGGTATAGAAGGGGTTATGCTCGCTAATGACAGTTTCAACGAGATAGCGCATGGAACTTATTTTGTGACCGGACACTTTCATTTCATATTTGTGGGCATGACTCTCGGTGTAACCATGGCAGTATTCTATATGCTCTACCCAACATTTTCAGGTGGAAGGGTTTACAACGAAAGGCTTGCTAAATGGCACTTTTACATAACAGCCTTCGGATCCTTCCTGATGTCGTTCTCTTGGTCAGTAGGTGGTTTCCTTGGTATGCCAAGAGCTGTTGCGGGATATTTTCCATTTTTCCAGCCTTATCAGGACAGTGCAATTATAGGTGGTGTAATAATAGGAATTGGTCAACTGGTCTTTCTGTACAACATTGCCACAAGCTGGCTCAAAAAACCAGTCACTGACACAAACAATGCATTTGAAACTGTAGAGGATATCCCCGCTGCAGTATCTGAGGCAGAGCCGTTGGCAAAAGACACTCAGGCAGTAAATGGAGGTGAATAAAAATGGAAGGAAATAAAGGTGGAGTTACATTGGCACTGGTAATAATTGTAGTGATTGCTTTAGGCATGACTTACATTCTCTCAGCCCCGACGGTGGAAGGAATAACTCCTACAAACTTCAGCCATAAGTACGTGGCCAGCGTGCACCTTGGTGCAAACGCAAATGGCTGGGATTTCCCTACCGGGCCATATAACTTTGATAACGGAACAGTGAACCCGACTTTCTACTACAAGGTTGGAACACTTGTATACTACAACGTAACTGAAGAGGATGATCTACCTCATACCCTCACCATAGGTTACGATGGTTCAGCAACATCAACAATCGGTTCGAGTCTGATAGCAAATCCTGGACTAATAAAGAAAAGTCCAACATCATATGAATTTACTTCCAAATCGTATACAGTCGTCACAGAATCACAATTAACTCAGGTTCCAGGTCATACAGCTTCAGGAAAATACCCATTCCAGACCGCCGGTGTATACACATACTGGTGTACAGTCCACCCAACAACTATGTTTGGACTTATATTTGTAAATGCTACATCGGCTGGTACAAGTGTTCAGTTTCATCAGTTAAACAACACTCCAGTGCTTCAAAATGGACTTGATTCATTGAACTCATTTAACTTCAAATACCAGTGTACAATACCCAATACAATTGCTACCATAACCGGTGAAAACTTTGAAGGTCAATGAATTTTTAAAAATTTCTAAATTTGAAATAACTTTTTTAGTTGATATGGTTGCAATCGCAGGTTTTCTTTCCGTTAAGTCAAGCTTAAATCACTTTATCATACTGGTTCCGCTTCTCATTGCTGGAACACTGGCTTCAATGTCAGCTTCCATATTCAACAATGTCTACGATATGGATATCGACAAGAAGATGAAACGTACATCCGGCAGGGAATCAATAATCAATAATACAAATTTCAAGCATATTTCAGCAATTTCCGGGTTAATGCTCCTTGCAGCCATAATTATAGGTGTCATATTCATAAATGTCCTCAGCACCATATTCATAGTTGCCGGATTTGCAAGTTATGTATTTCTGTATACAATATTGCTGAAGAGAAGGACCAGCTGGAATATTGTCATAGGTGGTATTGCTGGCAGTTTTCCTGCACTGGCTGGAAGCACTGCCCTTTTTGGGAATATCAATCTTACGTCTATTTTCATAGCGTCTCTGGTGTTTATGTGGACACCAACACACTTCTGGTCCCTTGCAACAAACAATGCTGAAGACTACACGGCGGCTGACATACCAATGCTTCCATCAAAAATAGGGATTAAGCGGGGGGCGTTCTGGATTCTCGTGAATACAGTTGTACTTGTTTCCCTGAGCGTACTGCCATTTTTCTTCAGGGAAATAAAAGTTGGATTGCCTTACTATGCTCTTGCAATAGTACTAGACGCATACCTTCTCTATTCTGTTCTAAGGCCGTTCACACACAACTACTCAAAGATATATTTCAAAAAAGCCTTTCATTTCTCAAACATGTATCTTCTTATCTTGCTTATAGCCCTGTTTTTTGTTAATGTTGTGTGATTAAGTTGATGGATAAAGGTAATGTTAAATACATTGCTTTGTATTATATATCCACTGCACTTTATTTTATTCTTTCAATTGCTTTTCATATAATTCATGTTTCGCATTTAGTGACATTTGAATTTATTGTAACAGTCTCCCTTTTTTTTATTTTTCCAGGTATTTCGGTCTTTCTTTGGCCAATGCCTGTGATCAGGAAATATTTCATGTTCACATCCATACTGCTGACAATATTCCTCATTCTTGTAACCTTCTTCTACACATATCTCCTTGTTTTACCTGCTCTTTCACTCATGTCCCTTCTGGCAATCGTGAGGTCCAGCAAGGAGTACTCCAAGCGTGATTACAAGAAACTGGTTACTTTTTTGGTCGTATTTTCTGTAATT